>JASEJH010000009.1:9415-15974 GCA_030016455.1 Thermoanaerobacteraceae bacterium | reverse complement strand
CAATGACCAGATAGCCGCGCTCTTTCAGTGTTTCTACGAGGTGTTCATTTGCGTCGATGCCCACAAAGTCTGCGCCTTCGCGTTCCAGTTGCTTTACAACTGCTGTTCCGGCGCGGCCCAAGCCGCAAACGATCACGTGACCGCTGAGTTTTGCGATTTTTCGCTCCATTTTTCTTTCCCTCCAGAAGTACATAATATGTCCTTCAACGAGCGTGGCGACCACGATGGAGGCTGACAGCGAGACGTAACCCACCCCAAAGACGATGAGAATCATCACGATGATTTTACCCGCCTGCGTAACGGGGTGGATATCACCGTAACCTACGGTCGCGAGTGTAATGACCAGGAGGTAAAAGGCATCGAAAAGGGATAGTTTTTCGTAATGCGCCACCAGGAAAGTGCCGAGAACGCAGGCGATAAGACCGATGAAAGCCAAATAGGCAAAGAGGCGCAGTGCCGTGTAAAAAACCCTGTAGCTGCCCTGGGTTTGCGGGCTTCCAAGAGACACTTTTTAACCTCCAAAAAAGGTTTCCGCAAGGTTTTAACTAATCCTTTTTTCGGCGCCGTAAAAGATAAATTTACCATGCAGTTGGCGGAAGAAAAGAAATGTCCGTGGCACGCTTCTCTGGAAATTGAGGGCGGTAATCAATCCAGGCTTGTTTACCGGTTGCTTGGTTTGATATGATAGGCCTGTGAAAGTCGGGACACTGCGAGAGTGGCCTAAATGGGGTGTTAACAGGTGGCAGAGATTAAAGAGGCGGAACTTCCGGGACTCGGTAAGAAATACGTGGTGCGGCTCGATAGCGGAGAGCGGCTCGGGATTGTGATTTACGACGAAGGCAACCGCGAGCTGTTTTTCTTCGGCGCTGACGAGGACGAACCTGCCTGCTCGGTAACGCTCACGGATCAGGAGGCCCGGCAGGTCGGGTCAATCATCGGCGGCGCCTTTTACCAGCCCAAGGTACTGGAAAAGCTGGAGGCGGCGGTGGCGGAGTTGCATATCGAATGGCTGAAAATTAGCCCGAACGCTGAGGTGGCCGGCAAATCGATCGGGGATCTTGCCGTCCGGAAAAAATACGGGATCACGGTAGTGGCCGTCATTGAGCAAACGGAGAAGGGGAAGAAACGGACGGCGGCCATTAATCCCGGTCCGGGATACGTTTTTACCCCCGGTCAAACGATCATCGTTGCCGGGCGGCGGGATGCTCTGGAAAAATTTGAAAGGATGGTGACGGGCGAAGGAGGTTAAACGTGGCCAACGGTTTGTTGCTCAATTTTGTACTGGTCTTCGTCATCATTAGCGCGGCCATCCTTGTTGCGTACAGGTTTCGCTTTTGCTCTATTCCCCTTTTGATCTTGCTTGGCGTCCTCTTCGGTCCCCACGCACCGCACGGCACATTCTTTGATTTCCGCCTTGTAAAAGAAACGGAATCGGTTGCGGTCCTTAGTCAGTTGGGTATTCTTTTGCTGCTGTTTTATCTTGGCCTGGAATTCTCGGCAAGCAAGGTCATTCAGCGTGGGACCACGATTCTGAAGGGCGGGAGCATCTATGTGACCCTGAATTTCCTCCGGGGTCTTGCCCTGGGCTGGTTGTTTTTCCGGTCCTGGCCCGAGACGCTTGTAGTGGCGGGCATTACGACCGTTTCCAGCAGTGCGATCATTACCAAGCTGCTGGTGGAATTGAAACGCACCGCCAATCCCGAGACCGAGTTGATTCTCGGAATCATGGTCTTTGAAGACGCTTTCATCGCCGTCTACCTTTCCATTCTTTCGGGATACTTCATGGCACAGGGAACATCGGCGGCCGCCGGTCTGGTGGCCGGACTGGCCACCCTGGCCTTTATCATCGGGGTCCTTTACCTGGGCCGCTTCATCGGGCCCTTTCTGGACCGGTGTTTGAATTTCCGCAGCGGCGAGCCGCTGATCATGGTGGTTTTTACCCTGCTTCTCGCCATGGCCTGGTTTGCAGAGGAGGTGGGCGTCACCGAAGCCGTGGGCGCTTTGCTTTTGGGACTGGTTCTGGCCGAGACCTCACATGCGAAACGCCTGATCCAGCTGGTAACACCGCTGCGCGATCTCTTTGGCGCCGTTTTTTTCTTTTCCTTCGGTATGCATATTGACTGCCGGCAATTTGCTTCGGTGGCCTCACTGGCGCTTGTGGCGGCACTGGCAACGGTTGTAGGTAATTTTATCGCCGGCTGGCTCAGTGCCTGGGCATGCGGTTACCGCGGGCGAGCGCCGGTCAACGTTGCGTGCACCATTATCGCCCGGGGGGAGTTTGCCATCATCGCCGCCGGGCTTACGGGGGCGTCCGCGGCGGCCAAGATTATGCCGCCGCTGGCTGCGCTTTACGTCTTGATGCTGGCTTTTGTGAACCCGGTACTGGCCAAGAGGACGCGCTGGATTCACGGTGAACTGGAGAAGATAGGACGGTTTTTTTCCCGGAAAAAGGCCGGCTCTCTATCCAGTTGATTAATGGACCGGGTCTGCTTGATTTCCGAGCGGCTGAAGTGCTTCAACAGGGTTTAGCTCGGCGGTATGGTCCCGCCGCCCTCTTGTCAATGGGGCGTTGTGGAGCTATAATAGAAGAGACGCGGCAGTGGCGGAATGGCAGACGCGCTAGACTCAGGATCTAGTGGGGATTACCCCCGTGGAGGTTCAAATCCTCTCTGCCGCACCAGGAGGAACTAAGCTGCCCTGTTTGCGGCAGTTTTTTGTTTGGCGGCGCGCTTCGCCCGGTTGCTTTCAACACGGCCTGCGCATTGCTTCAGGAGCGCGAACGGTACCAAAGTCTCCGGCAGAACCCGGTGGCTTACGGAAAGCTGGCTAAACAAATTGCCTTCTTTGAGCTGGCCGGTTTGTACCCGGCCGTATTGCAGGTTCTGGCTTCTAATTTTGTGACAAAAGATTACAAAAATACACCCTTGACACCCCGTCTCCTGAAAAATTACGATTAATTAACATTCCTTCCCGTGAACCAAATGGAAAACCCTGTTGCCTCAACGAGATATAGAGATTGGCTGAAGCGAAGAAAAGAAAGGATTTCTTCTGAGTGGGTGTTGCAAAATAACAACCGCCCCAAAATAAGTTTCTGCTTTTGGGTGGTTAAATTTGGGAATGGCCTAGAGACCGCGAAAAACGAGTATGGCGCGGAAGCCGGGAGGGGACGGGGCGGAGCGTACTTGGAGGTACGTGAGCACCCGGACCCAACCGGCTGACAAAGCCAGGCGAAGTTTTGCAGCGGGCTCCCAAGTGCTTTGCTGGTTGCTCTGAGGGGTAGGTAATTTGTCCTATGGACCGGGGGTGTCTGTTCACTGAAAGAGCGGGGCCTTATGTCGGAGATGTACGCCCGGCTGCCAGAGTTGTGCCTGCGCGCTGGTGGGTTCATTACGCGGAGCCATTGGCGGAGGAAAAGCTGGCGGGTGTTATATCTGAGTGCATTTCCCTGTACCGGTTCAACACCGGGCCGCGGGTATTCCTTTGCATCGGCACGGACCGCCTGACCGGCGATGCCTTGGGGCCCCTGGTCGGAACAAAGTTGGCGGCCTCGTGCGGCCATTCCTTTCACGTTTACGGGACCCTTGCCGAGCCCGTGCACGCCCTCAACCTTCGGACAAAACTGGAAGAGATTTATAGCAAACACGGCGACGTCTTGGTGATTGCCGTTGATGCCTCTCTTGGTGACTCGAAGAACGTCGGCCTCATCACCGTGGGGGCAGGCCCGATCCGTCCGGGAGCGGGGGTCAAAAAAGTCTTGCCCCGCGTGGGCCACGTTCACGTTACGGGGGTGGTCAGCACCGGGGGTCTGGGGGAGTTGCTCAACACCCGTCTCCACCTGGTGATGTCCCAGGCCGAGGTGATTGCCGCTGCCCTTCTCCGGGTCGTAAGGGCAGAGGAATTGACAGGAGCACTGTGTTCCAACGGGTCCTCTGCCGATGGCGCGTGACGTCTTCCCGGAGCAACACCTGCCCGGGAAACCCTGGTGGCCGGGGAATATCCCGGTTGCTATTCCCCAAGTCTGCCCGAATGGTTTTCCAGCGCCCGTTGGAAAACCCTGTAGGCCTGGGCGCCGACGATTCTCTCCTTCCCATTGATGATAAACGTGGGTACGGCCGTGATGCCGTATTCCCGTCCCAACTCGCGCGCCCGTTGCAGGCGGGGGAGATAGAGCCCCTGTTCATGGGCGGCATTAAACTCGTTTTCGTCCAGGCCCAGCTCCCGCAGCAGTCCGAGGATAACCGGCTTTTCGCCGATGTTTTGTCCTTCCCGGAAGTAGGCTTGAAACAGGCGGGTATGGATTTCCGTGAACCTCCCCCGGTCCCGCGCGAACTCGCTGGCCTCCAGGGCCAACCGCGAGTTGACTACGATTTCGATCCGGTTAAAGACGACGCCGTAGGGGGCGCCGGCCGCGCGCAGGCTCTGGAGAACCCTGTCCGCATCCGGCCCCGGGCAGATACTGGCCAGCGGTTTGCCCGCGGGCGGCGCTTCGGGATGCAGTTCGTAGCCGATCCAGTTCTCCACGATGTCGTATTCCTGCCTCAGCTTCTCGACAATGCCCTTGCCGATAAAGCAGAACGGTCAGGCGTAGTCGGAGAAAATCGTCAGGCTGACGCTCATTGCCCGAACCTCCTCTAAAAATGCAAGGTTTCCGCAGGGCCTTGGGCAGACCGGCGCGCGCCAGATTCCTGCGCTGACATTTCGGACCGGGGGTAATTCGCATAGCGAACTCCAACAAACTAAACCTGACGACTGACGACCGACGACCGACGACTGTTTGGCATCCGGACTCCGAGCCGTTGCCTCGCCAAGTGCGGTTCGCAGCTCGTCATATGGCACGGCTCCGGTCTTGCCGCAGGTCCTACACACATTTTCATTCCCGGTGGCGCCCAGCACTCAACTCAACGTGAAAGAATACGAGATACTCTAACGACTATTTACTTGAGCACCCGACACTCAACTCCACGGGAAAGAATACGAGATACTTTAATGACCGTTTGCTTGAGCACAGGTTACACACAGAGTTGAGTGTCGGGTACACAGAGTTGAGTGCTGGGTCGTGAACGACTCCTTATAGAACCGGTACCGGAACCTTGCCGGGAAAAGACGCCCCGGGCTTTTCACGGGCCTTTCCTCACCAACATTTTATCACAGGGCGGCCGCAGCCGGCGCTGGTGTTTTGTCGGGGTGAAAAAGGAAGCAGGCGGGTGCCCGGCGAAAGTTATGAGAACGGCTTTGGAATGTTCTATGACCCTTGGCGGAGGATTTGAATGAGCAGGTATAGGCTGGCCGTCGATACTGGCGGTACTTTCACGGATTTCTGCCTGCTTGGGAGTGACGGCAGGCTGCACGTTACCAAGGTGCCCTCCACCCCGGACGACCCGTCACGGGCGGTGGTTGAGGGGATAAAGGAAGTGTTGCGGGGAAAAGGCGTCCACCCGCGGCAAGTGGACCTGGTCCTTCACGGAACGACGGTGGCGACCAACGCTATCCTGGAGGGGAAAGGCGCCCGCCTGGCCCTCATCACCACCAGGGGTTTCCGGGACGTCATTTTCATCGGCCGCCAGAACCGCCCCCACCTTTACAACTTCTGGGCTGTGAAACCCAGGCCGCCGCTGCCTCGCCGGCTGGTGCTGGAGATTGACGAGCGCATTTTAGCCGACGGGTCGGTGGCCCGGCCGCTGCGGGAAGAGGAGGCGGACGCAGTCGTGGAACGGGTTGCACACTTGGACGTGGAGGCGGTAGCGGTGTGCCTGCTGCACGCCTACGCCAATCCGGCCCACGAACTGCTGCTCAAGGACGCTTTGGAGAAGAAGATTCCTGGGTTACTGGTCAGCGTTTCGTCGGAGGTGCTACCCGAATTCCGGGAGTATGAGCGGACCAGCACCACCGTTGTCACGGCGCTGGTGCGGCCCGTGATCGACCGGTATGTCGGCAAATTAGAAAGGGAACTGGAAGCTGCCGGTGTTGGCGGCAGCCTTTACATCATGCAGTCCAACGGGGGTGTGATCACCCCCGGACAGGCACGAAGGCAGAGCGCCCGTACCGTCTTGAGCGGACCGGCGGGCGGCGTGCTGGCCGGGGTCTACCTGAGCCGGCTCACCGGGTATAAAAACCTGATCACCGCCGATATGGGCGGCACCAGCATGGACGTCTGCCTCGTTCATAACGGGGAACCCCGGTTCACCGCGGAAGGGTCCGTAGCCGGTCACCCGCTTCGCCTGCCCATGCTGGACATTCACACTATCGGAGCAGGAGGCGGCAGTATCGCCTGGATTGATGCCGGCGGCGCCCTGCGGGTGGGTCCGCAGAGTGCCGGTGCGGTTCCCGGGCCGGCCTGTTACGGCTTCGGGGGACAGGAGCCTACGGTGACGGACGCGAACCTGGTGCTGGGGAGGCTGGGCGCGGCGGATTTCGCTGGCGGCAAAACGCTGCAGCGCGAGCTGGCTGCCCGCTGCATTGCCGAGAGGGTCGCCCGGCCTCTCGGACTCACGCTGGAAGCAGCCGCCGAAGGGATTATCAGAGTGGTGAACGCCAGCATGGCCGGGGCAATCCGGGTGGT
>JASEJH010000009.1:895-9405 GCA_030016455.1 Thermoanaerobacteraceae bacterium | reverse complement strand
TACCCTGGTAGCCTTTGGCGGCGCCGGTCCGCTCCACGCGGTGGAACTGGCGCGGGAACTCGGTATCCCGCGCGTCCTGGTCCCGCTTTATCCGGGTGTTACTTCCGCGTGGGGGATGCTGGCGGCAGATGTGCGCCACGATTATTCTTTGACCTGCATCATGGAACTGAATCCCGGCGCCGGGCCCGCGCTGGACGACCGGTTCGCGGCGCTTTTGCGGCGGGGGCGGGAGGACCTTTTGCGGGAGGGGTTCAAGGAGACGCAGGTGAGTTTGGCCAGGCTGGTGGACATCCGTTATAAGGGGCAGTCCTACGAATTGACGCTCCCTGTTCCCGGCGGGCGGCTGGGTGAAAGGGAACTCGTTTCCCTCGCCAGGCGTTTTCACCGGATGCACCGGAAGCACTACGGCTACTGCCGGGAAAACGCGCCGCTGGAGATCGTGACCCTCCGTCTGGCGGCCACCGGCAGGCTTCCGAAGATGAAGCCCCTGAGCCGAAAGGCAGGCCGGGAAGTGGAGGCTGTAGGCACCAGGCGGGTTTACCTTTCCGGGATACCGCAAGACGTGCCGGTCTACCACCGCCGGCAAGTCGGCCCGGACTGGGAGGTGGACGGACCGGCCGTTGTTTCCCAGGCCGATTCCACGACCCTGATCTGGCCGGGGGACCGGGCCTGGTGCGACCGCTGGGGGAACATCATTATTGAAACGGCAGGAAGATAATTGATATCCGGCCGGCGCTGCAACTTTGAAGACAACCTGTTTCTTTTTTCGAGGTGCAGCAGATGAGGACCGATCCGGTTACCCTGGAGGTATTGCGAAACGCCTTTCAGTCAGTAGCGGAGGAGATGGGGGTCACCCTGACCCGGACCGCCCTTTCGCCGAACATCAAAGACCGGCGGGATTGTTCGACGGCGGTCTACACCCCGGAGGGGGCGCTGGTCGCGCAGGCCGAACACATTCCCCTGCACCTGGGTCTCATGCCCGCTGTGGTGAAAAAGGTCCTGGAGCACTTCCCGGCGGAAGACCTTGCGCCCGGCGACGCCATTATCATCAACGACCCGTATGTGAGCGGCTCCCACTTGCCGGACGTGTGCCTGGTTTCTCCCGTCTTCGCCGGGCGGCGGCTCTTGGCCATCGTGGCTAACTTGGCCCACCACGTGGACGTCGGCGGCATGGTTCCGGGGAGCATGTCCACGACGGCCACGGAGATCTTCCAGGAGGGCCTGAGGATACCTCCGGTCAGGATCTGCCGCGCCGGGCGGCTGAACCGGGAGCTGCTGCAGGTGCTGGCGCACAACGTGCGGACCACGGAAGAGTTTTTCGGCGACATCCAGGCCCAGCTTTCCGCAAACCGGGTCGGCGGGAAAAGATTGAAGGAACTGGCGCAGAAATTCGGATCCGGGACCCTTGCGCATTACACGGAGGAGATCATCCGTTACGCGGAACGGCGCTTCCGGGCGGCGCTGAAGGATGTTCCGCCGGGGACGTACCGTTTCACCGACTACCTGGAAGGAGACGGCCTGAGCGAGGACCTGATCGCAATCACCGCCGCCGTGACCGTCGGCCCGGCAGGAGTCAGGGTGGATTTTACGGGCACCAGCCCGCAGGTAAAGGGGCCCGTCAACGCCACCCGGAGCGTTACCCTGGCCTGTGTCTATTTCGCCGTCAAGGCGGTCTGCGACCCGGACCTGCCGGCCAGCGAGGGGATCGCCCGGGTGGTCGAGGTGGTGACACCGCCCGGCACCCTGGTAAACCCCCGCTTTCCGGCGGCGGTGGCCCACGCCAACATTAATACGGCCCAGCGGATCGCCGACGTAGTGCTGGGCGCGCTGGCGCAGGCGGTGCCCCACAAGGTTGCGGCGGCCGGTACGGGAAGCATGAGCAATTTCACCATCGGCGGGGAAGACGGCCGGGGGCGTTACTATTCTTACGTGGAAACTTACGGGGGCGGCCAGGGAGGCAAAGCCGGCCAGGACGGGATGGACGGGGTGCACGTAAATATGACCAACACCCGGAATACACCGGTTGAAGTGATTGAAATGAGCTACCCCGTGCTGGTCCGCCGCTACGGGCTGGTTACCGACTCGGGCGGGCCCGGGCAGTTCCGGGGCGGGGCCGGGCTTGCCCGGGAGATTACTCTTCTCGAAAACGCCACTGTTTCCGTGAGCACGGAAAGAAGCCTGATCGGACCCTGGGGGTTGGCGGGAGGACTTCCAGGGCGGAAATCCCGCTGCCTGCTCGAAATGCCGGATGGTACCCGCAAGGTGATGCCGGGGAAGTTCACGCGGGAACTCCATAGAGGCACGACCGTCATCCTGGAAACGGCGGGCGGAGGCGGGTTTGGGCCGCCACACGCCAGGCTGCCCGAAGCGGTGCGGGATGACGTTCGCGACGGCCTGGTTTCCAAAGCGGCGGCACTCGAAAGCTACGGGGTTGTGCTAACCGAGACCCTGGAGGAGTATCCAAAACCATAATTCGCCAGAAGCTAGTCAATCTATCTTCTGATGGAGCGGCGGAGCAGGGCGGAGCCCGGTACGGATGTGGAATAAGAGAGCTCCCGGACTGCCGGGAGCTTTTAACTTGCGTCGGGACCTATTTTATAAGCGGTCGGCTAACCCGGGATGGCCACAGCTAAAAATCCCAGGCCAATCAGAACCCCCACACCGCCGATCGCCAAGATCAAGAGCGCCGTTTCCCACTGGCCCACGGGTTCACCTCCTTTCTATCCGCTTCAGGCAGGCTGTGGAAACGTTCTACTTGTTGTTATTGTACCAGATAATTTTCTGGTGAAGCTATAAATCTCCAAATTTTTGAGGCGGAAAGCACAAGTCTTGCTGAAAGGTGACTTTTGACTTAGAATTAGGTTATATAACTTATTTTCGAGAGGAGTTGAGTTGGTGGAGACCAAAATCCTGTTAGCCGAGAAGGAGTTGCCCACTTCTTGGTATAACATCCAGGCGGACATGCCTAACCTGCCGAAGCCGCCGCTGCACCCGGGAACGAAGCAGCCGGTGGGGCCGGAGGACCTGGCCCCGATTTTCCCCCTGGAACTTATAAAGCAGGAAGTCACCAGGGAACGGTGGGTGCCGATTCCGGAGGAAGTGCTGGAGATTTACCGGCTGTGGCGGCCCAGCCCGCTCTTCCGGGCGCTGCGTTTTGAAAAGGCGCTCCAGACGCCGGCACGGATATATTATAAGTACGAAGGGGTAAGCCCGGCCGGCAGTCACAAGCTGAATACAGCGGTAGCCCAGGCGTACTACAACAAGCAGGCGGGCGTAAAGCGCCTGGCCACCGAAACGGGCGCGGGGCAGTGGGGAAGTGCCCTGGCCATGGCCTGCAACTTCTTCGGTCTCGAGTGTACGGTTTACATGGTGAAGGTAAGCTACCACCAGAAGCCGTACCGGCGCATCCTGATGCAGATTTTCGGCGCCGAGGTCTTGCCCAGCCCGAGCGACCGGACGCAGTCGGGCCGGGCAATTACGGCCGCTGACCCCGATTCGCCCGGGAGCCTCGGGATTGCAATCAGCGAGGCGGTGGAGGACGCCGCCACGCACGGGGACACCAATTATTCCCTCGGGAGTGTCCTCAACCACGTGCTCTTGCACCAGACGGTGGTCGGCCTGGAGACCAAGGCCCAGATGGAAAAGGCCGGAGACGCGCCGGACGTAGTGATCGGCTGTGTCGGCGGCGGCTCGAATTACGCGGGTTTCTGCTTCCCGTTCATTCAGGACCGGCTGACAAAAGGCGCGAAGACCCGTTTTATCGCCGTGGAGCCTACGGCCTGCCCCACGCTTACCAGGGGACTTCAGGCTTACGACTTCGGCGACGTGGCGGGCCTGACCCCGCTCATTTATATGTACACGCTTGGAAAGGACTTTATCCCGCCGGCGATTCACGCCGGAGGCTTGCGGTACCACGGGGATGCGCCGCTGCTGTGCCAACTGGTGGCCGACGGTATCATCGAGGCGCGGGCCTACGGACAGCGGCAGGTCTTTGAGGCGGCGGTCCAGTTTGCCAAGGCGGAGGGAATTGTTCCGGCGCCGGAGTCGGCGCACGCGATCAAGTGTGCCGTCGACGAGGCTCTGGCCGCCCGGGAAGCTGGCGAGGCACGGGTGATCGTTTTCAACCTGAGCGGTCACGGCCATTTCGATCTGGGAGCCTACGACGCGTACCTGGCAGGCCAACTGGAAGACCACGCCCTGTCCGAGGAGGAACTCCGGCAGGCACTGGCGCGATTGCCGAAGGTGGGTTAACGGTGCTTTTGCGCGGGACGATGCAGGTGAATCCGGCGGGAGAGCTGGAAATCGGCGGAATCACCGCCTCAACGCTCGCCGGGAAATTCGGGACCCCCCTTTACGTAATTGACGAGGCCCTTTTCCGGGAAAACTGCCGCCGCTACCGGGAAGCTTTCGGTCCGGATAACCGGGTGGTTTACGCGGGGAAGGCGCTTCTGTGCACGGCGGTCTGCCGGCTGGCCGAAGAAGAGGGGCTCTGCCTCGACGTGGCTTCGGGGGGTGAGCTCTATACGGCACTCAAGGCGGGGTTTCCGCCGGAACGGATCTACTTTCACGGGAACAACAAGTCGCCGGAAGAAATCCGGCAGGGGCTTGAAGCCGGCGTCGGGCGGTTCGTGGTGGACAGTCTTTACGAACTGGATCTGCTTAGCCGCCTGGCCGGCGAGGCCGGGAAGCGGCCGGTCATTCTGTTGCGCCTCACGCCCGGTATCGAGGCGCACACCCACGAGTACGTGCGTACCGGGCAGATTGACTCGAAATTCGGTCTGCCTATAGCCACGGGCCAGGCGCTGGCCGGTGTCCGCCGGGCGCTTGCCTGTCCGAACCTGAAGCTGCTGGGCCTGCACTGCCACATCGGCTCGCAGATTTTCGACCTGGAACCTTTCCGGGAAGCGGCACGGGTGATGCTTTCGTTTGCAGCCGAAGTACAGGCAGCCACCGGCTGGTTCCCGGAGGAGCTGAATTTGGGCGGGGGCCTGGGGATTTACTACGTCAGCGGGGACGACCCGCCGGCGATCGAGGAGCTTGCGGCGGCGGTTCTTGGTGCCGTGCGGCAGACCTGCGCGGAACTCGGTGTGCCGCAGCCCCGCGTGGTGGTGGAGCCGGGCCGTTCCATCGCCGGACCGGCGGGAACGACGCTTTACACGGTGGGCGCGGTAAAGGAAATCCCGGGCGTGCGGCTTTACGTAATGGTTGACGGGGGAATGAATGACAATATCCGTCCGGCCCTTTACCAGGCGCGTTACGAGGCCGCACTGGCAAACCGGATCACGGACGAACCGACCGCCACCGTCACCGTTGCCGGAAAATGCTGCGAGTCGGGCGACGTTTTGATTCAAAACGTACGCCTGCCCTATCCCGCGCCGGGGGATATCCTGGCGGTGCCGGCGACCGGCGCTTACAACTATACGATGTCCATGAACTACAACCGCCTGCCGCGCCCGGCGATGGTGCTGGTGAAGGAAGGGCGGGCGGAGGTTATCGTTTCCCGGGAATCCCTCGAGGATCTGGTGCGTAACGACCGGGTACCGGATGGCTTATGGAAGTAATTACGACCCACTCGATGACCGACTTCGACGGGCTGGCGGCGATGATCGCCGCCAAGAAGCTCTACCCGGGGGCGCACCTGGTTTTGCCCGGGAAAGCGGGGCGCAACGTTGAGGACTTCCTGTCACTGCACAAGGACGTTTTCCTGTTGGAAGACCCCAAGGGGATTGACCTGAGCGCGGTCCGGCGGCTCATTCTGGTTGACACCCGGAACCCCAAGCGGATCGGGCTTCTCGGTGCCCTTATCGGACGTGCGGACGTGGAGGTGCACATTTACGACCACCACCCGCCCGACGAAGATGACGCGCGGGGGACGCTTGAAGTGGTTGCGCCGGTCGGGGCGACCACTACCCTGCTGGTGGAAAGGATCAGGGAAGCAGCCGCGGAGCTTTCGTCGTTTGAAGCTACGGTCCTGGCGCTGGGAATATACGAAGATACGGGAAGCCTGCTCTATCCAAGTACCACCACGCGGGACGTGGCGGCGGTAGAGTTCTTGCTGGACAGAGGGGCTAATCTGGTGGTGGTGGCAGACTTTCTCGGTCGCCCGCTGACCGAGGAGCAAAAAGGCTTGTTGAAAGAACTGATTTTAAATGCCGAGCGGCACCTGATCAACGGTGTAAAGATCCTGATTACTAAAGCACAGATTGACGAGTTCTTTGACGGGATAGCCCTGCTTACGCATAAGCTGGCAGAGATAGAGCGGTTGGACGCGGTCTTTAGCGTGGTGGAGATGGAAGACCGGGTATATGTTGTGGGACGGTCCGCGCTTCCGGACTTGGACATCCGAGGTGTCTTACAGCATTTCGGGGGCGGGGGACATCCGGCGGCGGCCTCGGCGACCCTTAAAGGCGTGGCAGTCGAGCAGGTGGCAGGCGAGCTTTTGCAGGTGCTTCGTTCCACCGTCCGGGTACCGCTTACGGTAGCCGAAATAATGAGTACCCCGGTCAAAACGGTTTCTGCGGAGATGAGCATCGCTGAAGCCGGACAGGTGATGTTGCGCTACGGGCACAGCGGTTTGCCGGTGGTCCGGGACGGGCGGCTGGTGGGGATTCTTTCCCGGCGGGACGTGGAGAAAGCCCAGCGCAACAACCTCGCTCATGCTCCGGTCAAGGCGTTTATGAGCAACCAGGTAGTCACCGTTGAACCGTACCTGGCGGTGAGTGAAGCCAGGGCTTTGATGATCGAGCACAATATCGGCCGGCTGCCGGTGGTTGAGGGGGGCCGGCTGATTGGAATTGTCTCCCGCACCGACATCCTGCGGACGCTTCACCGCGATTTCCGGCCCCAGTTCCACCTTCTGTACTCGCCCGCAAAGACCCAGGCGGGGCGGCATAACATTGCCGCGGTGCTGCGGACCGCCATACCCCCTGCCCGGCTGGCTTTTCTGGAACGTGCCGGGGCTCTGGCGCGGGAATCGGGCGCAAGCGCGTTTCTGGTGGGCGAGGCGGTCCGGGATCTGCTGTTAGGCTTTCCCGGGGAGAAGATTTCGGTGGTGGTGGAGGGCGACGCCTTGAAACTTGCCGCCGCCCTGGCAAGCGAACTGGGACTCCGCTTCAAGCCTCTCAAGCGGTTCCCGGGGGTTGAGTTTTTCTTTCCTGACGGCGGACGCTGCAGTTTAACCGAGGCCCGGGCGGAGTTTTTCGAGTACGCCCTCGGCAGTGAACTGGAGGATAATTCCTTGCGCCAGGAGCTCTACCGCCGCGATTTCACCATTGACGCGCTTGCGGTAGACCTGAGTCCGGAATGGTTTGGTCAGGTCGTGGACTACTTCGGCGGGCGGGATGACCTGCAGTACGGTTTGGTGCGGGTCATGCACAACCGCAGTTTTATCGAGGAGCCCTGCCGGGTGCTGCGGGCGGTGCGCCTGGCCGAACGCTACAACCTGCAAATCGAGCGCCAGACGCTGAAGCTTTTGCGGGAGGCGGTGCGTGACGGGATTTTGAGCCGGGTCTCGCCGGCGAGCCTGTGGCGGGAGATGCGGCCGTATCTGGACGACGACGGGGCGGCCCGTTTTCTGGGGCGCTGTGCGGAGCTCGGCATCTGGCCTTACCTTTTTCCGGTTACCAGCCACTGGGAGGTCGAGCCGGTCCTCACTTACCTCCCCCAGGCGTTGCGGACGATCGAATCCTGGGGAGTGGTTTTCGGGGAGCGGTGGCTGGCCTATTTCATCGCCGCCGTGCACTGGACGAACGTTCCTTCGGCCCAGGCGCTTTGCGAGCGCTACGGCTTCGGGCGGAATACCACCGAAAAGGTTCTCGCGGCGATCGCTAACTGGCAGGAGGCGCTGGGCAGGCTGAGCGTCCGGGGTCCGGTGAAACCGGGCGTGCTGGCCCAGGCGGTGTTGAAGCTGCCCCGGGAAGCTTACCCGCTGCTCTTCATCCTGCTCAGTGAAGAAGGCTACCAGGACCGCTTCCGCGAAGTGCTGACGGCCCTGATGGCTAATAAACCCCGCGTTACGGGTAAGGATATAAGAAAAATGGGTTATCCTCCCGGGCCGCTGTACCGGGAGGCACTGGACGCGGTCTGGCAGGCCCGCTTGGAGGGGCTGTTAGCCAGCCGCGAAGAGGAACTGGAGTTCATCCGGAACTATCTCGCCCGGCGGGAAAACGAGGAGCAAACGACTGGTGTTTAATTTACCGTCCCTTAGCGAAATCGCCATCATCACCCCCGCGGTGGTGGTGGGGCTTACGGCACACGAGTTCGCCCACGGATGGGTGGCAGACCAGCTCGGCGACCCTACGCCGCGGCGTGCCGGGCGTCTGACACTCAACCCGGTGGCGCACATAGACCCGATCGGGCTGATCCTGCTGTATTTAGCGGGTTTTGGCTGGGCGAAGCCCGTGCCGATAAACCCGTATAACTTTCGGGACGGCCGCCAGGGGCTGCTCCTGGTCTCGCTTGCCGGGCCGATTGCCAATCTTGTGGTGGCAGTTTTGGCGGCGGTGCTTTTA
>JASEJH010000009.1:0-885 GCA_030016455.1 Thermoanaerobacteraceae bacterium | reverse complement strand
CGCCGCGGTGCTGCAGGTGATGATCCAGATCAACATCGTGCTGGCGGTCTTTAACCTGATACCGATTCCGCCGCTTGACGGCTCGAAGGTGCTGGCGGGGCTCATTCCCGGGCGGCAGGAATGGCTTTTGTGGCTTGAGCAGTACGGGATTATCCTGCTCCTGCTGCTGGTTTTTACCGGCGCGATCGGTTTTCTGATCCGGCTGATTATTGTACCGCTGGCCAGCTTTCTGATTAATTTTGGTTACGGAATAGCAATGTTAATGCGGTAGGATTTAAGGAGGATAAGGAGCTTTGAGGATTCTCAGCGGGATGCGCCCCACCGGGCGCCTGCATCTTGGACACCTCAGCGTTTTGGAGAACTGGATGCGGCTACAGGAGGAGCACCAGTGCTTTTTCTTCGTTGCGGACTGGCACGCCTTTACCACAGAGTTTGAAGACCCCCGCGGGATCAAGGATTTCACTTACGAAATGGTGGCCGACTGGCTGGCGGTGGGGATTGAGCCGGAGAGAAGCGTTGTTTTCGTCCAATCCGAGGTGCCCCAGCACGCGGAGTTGCACCTGATCTTTTCGATGTTCACTCCGCTTTCATGGCTGGAGCGGGTTCCGACTTACAAGGACCAGGTGCAAAAATTGGCGGAACTCGGGAAGGACATAACCACTTACGGTTTTTTAGGCTATCCGCTTCTGCAGGCGGCGGATATTTTGATTTATTTAGCGGAAGGTGTGCCGGTGGGCGAGGACCAGTTGCCGCATATTGAGCTCTGCCGGGAAGTGGCGCGGCGGTTCAATTTCCTGTATGCTCCGGTTTTCCCGGAACCCCAGGGAATCCTGGCCGAGATCAAGCTGGTTCCGGGAATAGACGGACAGAAGATGAGTAAAAGCT
>JASEJH010000099.1 GCA_030016455.1 Thermoanaerobacteraceae bacterium | reverse complement strand
GTACTGGCGCTCAAACGGCACCGCACCCGCAAGGGAGAGGCGATGGCGGTGCTACACATAGAGGATCTGACGGGCGTCATAGAGGTGGTCGTTTACCCGCGGGTTTACCAGGAGTACCGCCACCTGCTGCGGCCGGAAGCGGTGCTGATTGTCCGGGGGAAGAAGGCTGCCTGGGGCGAGCGGTTGCGGCTGGTGGCCGAAGAAATCACGCCGGTGAATACAAACGGCGCAGAGGTATACGTGCGCCTTCCGGAAGCCGGCCCGGAATTCCTGGCCCGGTTCAAGGAAGTACTGGGCCGGCACCGCGGAAGCTGCCCGGTCTACCTGTATTACCCGGGCGAGAACGTGGTCCGGAAAGCTCCGGAGGGATACTGGATCGACGTGACCTCGCCGGTGGTCGGTATCTTAAAAGAGATGGTGGGGGAAAAGAATATTAAGGTCACCTGGCGGCAGCCTTGAGGCCGGATCCGGAAACGGTAACTTTCGGAGAAAGCTAGAACTAAAAGGGTTTTCGGCGTCATTAGAATGGCGCAAAACTTGCCCTGTGCCCCTTGATGTGCTATCATACTTGCCAGAAGACGGAGGGATTGGCAATGACCGAGCAGGAATGGATCATGGCCGACTACATTGTCGTCAAGGCATTGGAGAACGGTGTCACCATTATGGGGCTCACCCGCGGGAAGGATACCAAGTTTCACCACACGGAGAAGCTGGACAAGGGAGAGATAATGGTTGCCCAGTTTACGGAACACACCTCGGCGATCAAGATCCGGGGCCGGGCAGAACTCCTTACCAAGCACGGGCGCATCCGCACCGATGAATAAGATGAACGAATAGATTAGTGGTCGGAGGATTACCCCCGTTTAGGGAAGGGTTATCGACCAGCGTTTTGGACATAATTGTAGGGAAATTGCAGGTGGGGAGGGCCTTTGCGTGTGGACGGTTGTTTACATCGCCCCCAATAAAAAAGAGGCCGAAAAAGTAAGGGATTTGTTTCTTGGCGAAGGCTTGTTAGTTAAACTCAATGAGGTGGCTACCAGTGAGGACGATCCAGCCTACGAGGTCCTTGTTCCGGAGTCCGAAGTTGATGAAGCGCTTGAAATCCTGGGTGTGGTTTAAGGCGAAGGGAGAGGTATGTACTGGTTTTAGAACTCTTTAAGAAGCCGAAATACGTTACCATCCAGCAGAAAAAAAAGGAGATTCCGGAGGGCTTGTGGATCAAGTGCCCCCGGTGTGGTGAGATCCTTTACAATAAGGATATCGTCAAGAACCTCAAGGTTTGCCGTAAATGCGGTTACCATTTCCGGCTCACCGCCGAAGAAAGGCTGGCCTTTACCCTCGATGAGGGGAGTTTCGTCGAGTACGACTCCCGTCTGGTGGCCGATAATCCTCTGAATTTTCCCGGCTATCCCGAAAAGTTGGCCGAGGCGCGCCAGACAACCGGTTTGAGCGAAGCGGTGGTTACCGGCGAGGGAACCATCCTGGGCTACAGGGTGGTTATTGGGGTGATGGATTCCCGCTTTATCATGGCCAGTATGGGGGCCGCCGTAGGGGAAAAAATCACGCGGGCGGCCGAGCGTGCCTGTGAGCGGCGCCTGCCGCTAGTCCTTTTCGTGGCTTCCGGCGGCGCGCGGATGCAGGAGGGGATGGTAGCGCTGATGCAGATGGCCAAGACCGCGGCCGCGGTAAAACACCTGGACGCGGCGGGCCTGCTTTATATTTCCGTACTTACAGACCCCACCACGGGCGGCGTCAGTGCCAGTTTTGCGATGCTGGGGGACATCATTCTTGCCGAGCCCGGAGCGCTGATCGGCTTTACCGGACCCCGGGTAATCGAACAAACGATAAAGCAGAAACTTCCGGACGGTTTTCAACGGGCGGAATTTCTGCAACAGCATGGCATGATTGACCTGGTGGTACCGCGGGCCAGGATGCGGGAAATTCTGGGCCGGATCGTGATGCTGCACGTTGGGGAGGGGAACTGATGCCTACGATTCTTGATTTCGAGCGGCCGTTTGTGGAACTCGAAAACAAGATCGCGGAACTCACCTCCTTCAGCCGTGAGAAGGACCTTGACCTTTCAGGGGAGATTGAGCATTTGGAGAAGCGGGCGGAGGAACTGAAGCGGTCCATTTTCGCCAACCTTACTCCCTGGCAGAGGGTGCAGCTTGCCCGCCACCCGGACCGTCCCAATACAGAAGAGTACGTGCGGATGCTTTTTGAGGACTTCATCGAATTTCACGGGGACCGGTGCTACGGGGAAGATCCGGCGGTGCTCGGCGGGATTGGCCGGTTTAACGGGACGGCGGTTACCGTTATCGGCCACCGCAAGGGCCGGGACACCCGGGAAAACGTGAGCCGGAATTTCGGGATGGCGCATCCTGAAGGTTTTCGGAAGGCCCTCCGGCTCATGCACCAGGCGGAGAAGTTCGGGCGGCCGGTGATCACCTTCATTGATACCCCGGGTGCCCACTGCGGCGTTGGTGCGGAGGAGCGGGGTCAGAGCTGCGCGATTGCACAAAATTTACTGGGTATGAGCGCCCTCCGGGTACCAATAATAGTGGTAGTAATCGGCGAAGGAGGAAGCGGTGGCGCGCTGGCCCTGGGGGTGGGGGACAGGATCCTGATGCAGGAACATGCGATTTTCTCCGTAATTTCGCCCGAGGGTTGCGCAAGCATTCTGTGGAAAGACCCGAGTCGGGCGCAGGAAGCAGCCGAAGCGCTGAAGCTCACCGCGCACGACCTGCTGGCCTTGGGAATTGTGGACGAGGTGATACCGGAGCCTCTGGGCGGTGCCCACCGTGACCCTAAGAGAGCGGCTGCCCTATTGCGGGAAAGGATGGTTCAGCACCTGGAGACCCTCAAGAGGGTAGCTCCGGAGGAATTGGTCCGGTCTCGCTGCGCGAAGTTTAGACAGATCGGCCTGGTGAGCGAGGAAGCAGGCGAAAGCGGTTAAAAGGGTGGTGTTACGGAACCGTTTTGGCGCTTGTTGTCCGGGCTTGCCCGCGGCTGGCGGTTCCGGGGGTTGCGGCTTTTCCGCAGCGGGTTTTTCTCCGGCAAAAAGGCGCCGGCGTAGTTTCGGTAAAGGGGCGCTGGCGCCGGCTTTTCCCTCTTTCTGAAGCGGAACACTTTATTTTTTCTTGGTTCAAATCTGTCTTTCCCAAACCAGTTTGACAGGAGTTGGGTGCCGGCCTGTCTTAACAGGCGGCAGAAGGAATACGAGGGTTTGCGGAGGGTGAAGTCTTGCACCGGATTGGTGTGTTGACCAGCGGCGGTGACGCTCCCGGAATGAACGCCGCCGTCCGGGCCGTGGTGCGGAAAGGCATCTTCCTCGGGCGGGAGATCCTGGGGGTCAGGCGGGGCTTTGCGGGGCTAATCGAAGGGGATGTTGAGGCAATGAGTCTCGGTTCGGTGGCGGACGTCATCCAGACGGGCGGTACCATTTTGCTCACCGCGCGGTCCCAAGAATTCAGGACGCCGGAAGGCCGGGCCCAGGCTTTCGCTTCCGCACGGCGGGTGGGTATGGACGGCCTGGTGGTCATCGGGGGTGACGGTTCTTTCCGCGGTGCCTTTGCCCTGCACCAGGAAACGGGACTCCCGGTCGTCTGCATTCCGGCGACGATCGACAACGACATTCCCGGGACGGATTACAGCATCGGCTTTGACACCGCAGTGAATACGGTGGTGGACGCCGTCAACAAGATCCGGGCCACCGCCACCTCCCACGAGCGGACCTTCGTGGTGGAAGTAATGGGGCGCGACTCCGGTTTTATCGCCCTCACGGCCGGGCTGGCCGGCGGGGCCGAGTCGATCCTGATCCCGGAAATACCGTTTGATCTCGAGGATGTCTGCCGGCGGTTGTTGCGGGGCGTCCGCAGGGGAAAGCACCACAGCATTATCGTCGTTGCCGAAGGTGCGGCGTCCGCCGCGGCGGTAGCTGCAGAAATCAAGGCCAGGACGGGCTTTGACACCAAGATTACCATCCTGGGGCACATTCAGCGGGGCGGAGCGCCGACAGCCTTTGACCGTGTCCTGGCCAGCGTGATGGGTGCGTGGGCGGTGGAGTTGCTGACGGGCGGTGAACGGTGTGGCGCGATTGCCGTAAAAGGCGGGCAGTTGACGCGCTACGACCTGCCGGAAGTTTTCGAGATGAAGAAGGAGATTGACGAAGGGCTTTACCGGCTTGCAGAAGTTCTGGCGATATAGGGCAGCATAACAAAAGGGTTTAAGAAAAACTGGGGCCGAAAGTGGAACAGGGCGGCGGGCTCGGGGGCCCAAATCTCGGAGCTTCCGGTGGCTGCTGCCTTCGCTTGCGGTTAAAGTAAAACTCAGACCGTTTCAGGGGGATTTTATGCGCCACACGAAAATCATCTGCACGCTCGGACCGGCGAGTGAAAGCCCGGACGTGATCGAGGGAATGCTGAAGGCGGGGATGAACGTCGCCCGGCTGAATATGTCCCACGGCACGCAGGAGGATCACCGCCGGCGGCTGCGCCTGGTGAGGGAGACGGCGGCACGGGTGGGCAAAAATTTAGGCATCCTGGTTGACATCCGCGGCCCGCGCATCCGGATCGGCGAATTGGAGGCGCCGCTTTTTTTAAGAGCCGGTGAAGAAGTAGAACTCGTAACGGAAAATATCACCGGTGCCGGAATGCGCATTCCCGTGAATTACGAGGGGATAGCGCGGGACGTGCGGCCCGGGGACACCGTCCTCATTGCCGACGGTCTGGTATGCCTGAGGGTGCTCGAAACATCCGAACGGAGCGTGCTGTGCCGTGTGGAGACCGGGGGTGAGGTTGAGTCACACAAGGGCGTGAATCTTCCCGGGGTCCGGGTGAATCTTCCCTCGGTGACCGAAAAGGATGTTGCGGATATCAGGTTTGCGGTTGCCGAAGGGGCGGATTTTATTGCGCTTTCTTACGTGCGAAAGGCGGAAGACGTACTGGCGGCGCGGCGGTTTTTAGAGGAAGCCGGTGCCGATATTTCCCTGCTTGCGAAAATCGAAAACTGGGAGGGGCTGGAGAACCTGCACCCGATCTTAAAGGTCGCCGACGGGGTGATGGTGGCCCGGGGCGACCTGGGCCTGGAGATTCCTACCGAAGAGGTTCCTCTGGCCCAGAAGCGGATTATCCAGGAGGCGAATGCGGCCGGGAAGCCGGTGATCACCGCAACCCAGATGTTAGAGTCAATGATCCATAATCCGCGCCCCACGCGCGCGGAGGCGAGCGACGTCGCGAACGCGATCCTTGACGGCACGGACGCGGTGATGCTTTCGGGCGAGACGGCCGTCGGGCGCTACCCGGTGCAGGCGGTGGCGGTAATGGCCAAGATTGCGGCCCGGGTGGAGGAAGCCCTGCCCTATGACGAAGTGTTGAGCGCAAAGAGGGCGGTTTCGAAGCGGACGGTGACCGATGCCATCAGCTTTGCCACGTGCAGCGTGGCCCACAACCTGGAGGCAACGGCAATCATCACCGCTACCCAGACGGGCTACACGGCGAGGATGGTGGCGAAATACCGTCCGCGCCCGCCGATCATTGCGGTCACACCCCACAGCCGGGTGGTCCGGCGGTTGACCATGGTCTGGGGGGTGCTGCCGCTGCTGGTGGGGCAGATCCAAAACACCGACCAGATGATCCGCGAAGCGGTAGAGGCGGCGGTAGCGGCGCGGTACATCAGCGCGGGGGATTTGGTGATAATTACGGCAGGCGTTCCCGTGGGCGTGCACGGCACCACCAATCTCCTGAAGGTGCATACGGTAGGTGACATCCTGGCCCGGGGAATCGGAATCGGGACCAAGGCGGTGACGGGCAGGGTGCGGATAGTCCGCACGGCCAGAGAGGCACTGGAGAAAGTGGAACCGGGCGATGTGATGGTTGCTCCGGCGACGGACAAGGAGTTCGTCCCGGTGATGGAGCGCTGCGCCGGTATTGTGACCGAAGTGGGCGGCTTGACTTCCCACGCAGCGATTGTCGGGCTGGAGTTCGGGATCCCGGTTGTGGTGGGGGTTGAAGGGGCAACCGCCATCCTGGAAGACGGCCAGGTGGTCACCCTGGACGGACAGCGCGGCGTGATTTACAGCGGGATAGCGCGGGTGCTGTAACCTTGCGGGTTAGAGAAGTGGGGTCAGAAGCCAGAAGTTAGAATCCAGAATTCAG
>JASEJH010000098.1 GCA_030016455.1 Thermoanaerobacteraceae bacterium | reverse complement strand
CTGGATTCTAAATTCTGGATGCTGAATTCTGACAATTTAAGGTTCGACTGTATATGGAGGTATGTAATGCCACGGGAGATAGTCCTGGGAAACGGGAGTATGCTGGTGAATTTTGACAAATTTTATCACCTCCGGGATCTATATTACCCTTACGTTGGAATGGAAAACCACCTGGCCGGGAAAAGGTGCGAGGTAGGGATATGGGTTGACGGCTCCTTCTCCTGGGTCGGGGCAGAAGGGTGGGAACTGTCGGTGGGGTACCAGGAGGATACCCTGGTCGCGGTGACGGTTGCCCGAAACGCTGGAATGGGGGTTGAAGTTCGTTTTACGGACGCCGTCGATTGCCACGAGAACGTTCTGCTCCGGAAGGCGGAAGTTTCAAATATAGCAGACCGGTGCCGGGAATTCAGGGTCTTTCTGCACCACGATTTTAACATCGGCGGATTTGACGTAGGAGACACGGCGCTTTATGACCCAAGCACGGAAACCCTGATCCATTATAAGCGGGACTACTATTTCCTTCTGAACGGGCGCTTCGGCAAACACGGCCTTCGCCAGTACAGCATCAGAAAACGCCTGCCGGGCGCGGAGGGCAGCCGGGCGGACGCGGAGGACGGGGTGCTGGCGAGCAATCCCGCCGATCAGGGTTCGGTCGACAGCACCGTGGGTTTTCAGGCCCAGATTAAACCGTACGGGACGGAGGTGCTGTTTTTCTGGGTGGTGGCGGGAAGGAGCTTTCACGAGGTTAGGGAAAAGAACGTCTTTGTCCTGAACGAGGGCCCGCAGGAACTGCTAAACCGCACCGCCGTCTACTGGTTCAACTGGGTAAGAAAGACCCCCACAGAATTCGGCGACCTGCCCGAAGAAGTGGTGAGCCTTTACCGGCGCAGCCTGCTGATTCTCCGGACCCAGATCGACAGGCGGGGCGCGGTGCTGGCGGCCAACGACAGCGACATCCTGCTTACCAACCGGGATCATTACTCCTACGTCTGGCCGCGCGACGGAGCGCTCGTGGCCTACGCTTTGGACCGGGCCGGGTACCCGGAACTGACGCTTCCCTTTTTCCGCTTTGCCGCGCGGACATTAACCGAGGGCGGCTATCACTGGCACAAGTACAATCCGGAGGGTTCGGTCGGGTCGAGCTGGCATTCCTGGGTACGCAACGGCGAGTTCCAACTCCCGATCCAGGAAGACGAAACGGCGCTCGTGCTATGGGCGCTCTGGAAACATTACGAGTTTTACAGGGATTTTACTTTTTTAACGGAACTCTATCCGGTGCTGGTTAAACCGGCGGCGGAATTCCTGGCCGACTACCGGGATCCGGTGAGCGGACTGCCCCTACCGAGCTACGACCTGTGGGAGGAACGTTGCGGCGTGTTCACCTTTACGGTGAGCGCGGTTTACGCGGGTTTGAACGCGGCGGCACAGTGCGCCGCCCTCTTTGGTGACGGGAGGCTTGCGCACCGGTGGATGGAGGCGGCGGAGGAGGTCCGGGCGGGAATGCTTGCGGAACTTTACCGTGCGGAGTTGGGGCGTTTTATTCGAGGCTTGTATCCGGTTCCGGGACAACCGGCGACGCCGGATTTCAGCCTGGACGCGAGCCTTTGGGCGGTCTGGGGGTTCGGGGTGCTGCCCCCGAACGATCCGCGTGTAGTCACGACGATGGAGGCGGTGCGCGAGGGTTTGTGGGTAAAAACCCCGGTGGGCGGGGTGGCCCGTTACGCGAACGACTATTACTTCCGGCGGAGCGACGATGTGGAGCGGGTGCCCGGGAACCCCTGGTTCATCTGCACCCTGTGGCTGGCTTCGTGGTACGTTGCCCGGGCGCAGAGCCGCGCCGAGTTGCGGGAAGCCCGGGAGCTTCTGGAGTGGGTGCTGGCCTATACCCTGCCCACAGGGGTGATGGCGGAACAGGTACACCCCTATACCGGCGAAGCGCTTTCGGTAGCGCCGCTGACCTGGTCTCACGCAACCTTTGTCCAGGTGGTGGGAGAGTACGGCGCGCGCTGGCAAGAGCTGCCGGAAGCGTCTTGACCCGGCCGGGGAAGAATACTCGGGTTCCATTTATTAACGGTATTGATTCCCGGCGGTTGAAGGCGGCATTGAAGCCGATTCTTCGAAAAAACCGGCTGGGAACCCGGCTTGCCTCTGCCAAGGTACAGGAGGTATTATGAGTTTGGTATAGAACTGGTAGTATATGACCGCCGGGGCAGAATTTCTCCGGTGTACCGGTTACTGTATTATTGACGGACGGGAGGTTGCCCTCTGGAGTGTTTAGAAACCCGGAGGACGCGGTACTCAAGGAACTGCTCGAGGCAAGCAGAACGGTCGCGGTGGTGGGCCTGTCTCCAAAACCGGACCGGGACAGCCACCGGGTGGCGCTTTACCTTAGACAGCAGGGTTACAGGATCGTGCCGGTTTACCCGCGGGAGGAATTCATCCTCGGTGAACGGGTTTTCCGCAGGCTGGGGGAAATCCCCTTCCGGGTCGACATCGTGAACGTCTTCCGGCGGAGTGAGGAGACGCTGCCGGTGGTCGAGGAAGCACTCGGGCTCCGGCCGCGGGCGGTTTGGCTCCAACTGGGCGTGGTCAACGAAGCGGCGGTACCGCTCTGTGAAGCGGCGGGTGTCACCTTGATCATGGACAGGTGTATCATGGTGGAGCACCGGCGCCTCTGCGGTGGTGGATCATGAACGTCGTCCTGGTGGAACCGGAAATACCGGCCAATACAGGCAATATTGCACGGACGTGTGCAGCTACCGGTGCCAGGCTACACCTGGTGCAGCCGCTTGGATTCTCAACCGATGACCGCCACCTGAAACGGGCGGGACTTGATTACTGGCACCTGGTGGAGGTACACTACCACGACAGTTTTGACGCGCTCTTCCAGGCGAACCGGGACGCCTGCTTTTACTTTACTACTACGAGGGCGAACCGGTGGTACACCGCGGTCCGGTACCCGCCGGGTTGTTTCCTGGTTTTCGGCAAGGAGACCGCGGGTTTGCCGGAAGCCATTCTGAGCAGGTTTCCCGGCCAGTTAGTCCGGATACCCATCATCTCCGGCGCCCGGTCACTGAACCTTTCCAACGCCGTGGCGGTGGTTCTTTATGAAGCACTGCGGCAGCAGGGTTTTCCGGGGCTGAAATGATAAAGGATGAAGGATGAGGGATGAAGGCGGAATCAGAAGCCAGAAGCCAAGAATCCAGAATCCAGAATCCAGAAGCCAGAATCCAGAATCCAGAATCCAGAAGCCAGAAGAGAGAGGTAGAATTAAACTTAGGACTTAGGACTTAGGACTTAGGACTTAGGACTTAGGACTTAGGACTTCGAACTATTGAACCTTGGGGGGGAAACTTTTGTCGTTCGTGCACCTGCACCTGCACACCGAGTACAGCCTGCTGGACGGTGCGGCCCGGATCAAGGAAGTGGTGCGGCGGGCCAAGGAACTGGGAATGCCTGCGCTGGCGGTTACCGACCACGGGGCGATGTACGGCGTGGTGGATTTTTACCAGACCTGCATCAGGGAGGGAATAAAACCGATCCTCGGGTGTGAGGTCTACGTAGCACCGAGAACGGCTGCCGACCGGACGCCGAAGGTTGACGACAACCTGTACCACCTCGTACTCCTGGCGGAGAACGATACCGGTTATAAAAACTTGATGGAGCTGGTTTCGCGCGGGTTCACCGAGGGTTTTTATTACAAACCGCGGGTGGACAAATTGTGGCTCGGCCAGTTGAGCAAGGGGCTGATCGCGTTGAGCGGCTGCACCGCCGGCGAGGTGGCGGCGCACATTTTAAACGGCGAACCGGACAAAGCACGCCGGGCTGCCGCCACGTACAGGGAAATCTTCGGTCCGGACAACTTCTTTTTGGAGCTTCAAGACCACGGCCTGGACGAGCAGCGGCGGATCAACCCGGAACTGCTCAGGCTCTCCAGGGAATTGTCCATTCCGACCGTGGCGACGAATGACGTGCATTACGTGAACGAGGAGGACGCGGCGCTGCAGGACATCCTCCTCTGCATCCAGACCGGCAAGACGGTAAGCGATACAAACCGCCTGCGTTTTCACTCCAACCAGTTGTATCTTAAGAGTGCCCGGGAAATGGCTGTGGTCTTCCGGGATCAGCCGGAGACGCTGGCGCGCACGTGCGAAATCGCCGAGCGCTGCCGGGTCAAGCTGAGCTTCGGGCAGTACCACCTTCCCGCCTACCCGGTTCCGCAAGGGCACACCCCGGCGAGCTACCTCCGGGAGCTGTGCTACGCCGGCCTCAAGCGGCGTTACGGCGAGCCGGAACAGGCGGTCGTGGACCGGCTGGAATACGAGTTGCGGGTTATCGAGGAAATGGACTATCCCTCCTACTTTCTCATCGTTTGGGACCTGGTGCGGTTTGCCCGGGAAAACCAGGTCCTGGTCGGCCCGGGGCGCGGCTCGGCGGCCGGCAGCCTGGTGGCGTATTGCCTCGGGATCACCAATATCGACCCGCTCAGGTACGGCCTGCTGTTCGAACGCTTTCTGAACCCGGAGCGGGTCTCCCTGCCGGACATCGACATTGACTTCTGTTATGAGCTGAGGGAGAAGGTGATTGATTACGTTTTTCAGCGTTACGGTGCGGACCGGGTGGCGCAGATCGCCACCTTCGGTACCCTGGCGGCGCGGGCGGCCATTAGAGACGTGGGCCGCGTGTTAGGATTGCCTTATGGAGACGTGGACCGGGTGGCCCGTCTGGTGCCCGGCGAGCCGCACATGACGGTGGCCAGAGCGCTGGAGGCTTCGCCCGACCTGCTGGAGCTCTATCAGAACGACCCGGTGGTCAAGAGGCTGCTCGATATCGCGGCCCGGCTGGAGGGGGTGCCGCGGCATGCTTCCACGCATGCCGCCGGAATTGTGATCGCCCCGGAGCCACTCACCCGCTTTGTGCCGTTGCACCGTGTTGCTGACGGCACGGTGGCCACCCAGTTCACAAAGGAAGCCGTGGAGGAACTTGGCCTGCTGAAAATGGACCTTCTGGGGTTGCGGACGCTTACGGTTATCGGCGAAACGTTGAGAATAATCAAGAGACTGCGGGGGATTCTGATTGACGAAGAGAATCTGCCGCTCGATGACCCCGCCACGTACGCGCTTTTGGGCCGGGGCGAGACCGCGGGTGTTTTTCAGCTTGAATCGAGCGGCATGCGGAACCTCCTGCGGGAGCTGAAACCAAGCGTCTTTGAAGACCTGATCGCCCTGGTGGCACTTTACCGCCCGGGTCCGCTGGGCAGCGGGATGGTCGAGGACTTTATCCGGCGTAAGCACGGGAGAACGCCGGTGGTTTACCTGCATCCACTGCTGGAACCCATTTTGAAGGAGACCTACGGGGTGATCCTGTATCAGGAACAGGTAATGCAGATCGCGAGCACCCTGGCGGGCTTCAGCCTGGGCGAGGCGGACCTCCTGCGCCGGGCGATGGGGAAGAAGAAGCCGGAGATAATTGCCGGGCTACGGTCGCGGTTTGTGGAGGGCGCAGCAGCGAACGGCATTCCGGAAAAGCTGGCCGGTGAAATCTTCGACCTGATGGAGTACTTTGCCGGGTACGGGTTCAATAAAAGCCATTCCGCGGCGTACGCGATGGTTGCGTACCAGACCGCTTACCTCAAGGCGAACTACCCGGTGGAGTACATGGCGGCGCTGTTAACTTCAGTGAGGGACAACAGCGACAAGGTGGCGGCGTACGTCGAAGAATGCCGGCGTTTGGGGATTGCAGTGCTTCCGCCCGACGTGAACGAAAGCAGGCGGAATTTCACCGTGGTGCCGGGCGGGGTTCGGTTCGGGCTGGCCGCAATCAAAAACGTTGGGGAAACCGCCGTGGAGGCGATTATTGCCGCCCGGAACGAGGGCGGGCCCTTCCGTGATTTCGGCGACTTCTGCTCCCGGATCAACCCCCGCGTGATCAACCGCCGCGTCTTAGAAAGTCTGGCGCGGGCCGGGGCGTTTTCCTCGCTGGGCCACACCAGGAGCCAGGTGCTGGCGGTCCTGGATGGAGGACTCGAGCTGGCGCAGCGATCCGCCAAGGAAAAGGACTCCCATCAGCTCAGCCTTTTCGGAGACCTGGAAAACAACGGCTACGACATCAGGATTGACGCTACCCGGGAGGAATTCCCCCAGCAGGAGCTCCTCAAAATGGAAAAGGAGCTGCTTGGACTTTACATCAGCGG
>JASEJH010000097.1 GCA_030016455.1 Thermoanaerobacteraceae bacterium | reverse complement strand
GACCACGTCGCACCCGGCCGCCATCTCCTCCGCGTCGAAGGCCGTCAGCACCCGGTCGGTGAAACCCGCCAGGTGGGGGAAAACCGCCGCCAACTGCTGGCCCGCGTAGCTGCGTGAAGTCAAAAACGCGACCTCCGCCGCCGGGTGCCGCACCAGGATCCGTACCAGCTCCGCGCCGGTGTAGCCGGACGCACCCACGATCCCGACCTTGATCAACCCATCTCACCTGCCTGCGTTTACAATGTTCATAATTATACACAAGGTTGTATAAAAATACAATAGGGCGGGTAAATTTTTAACTTTAACACCGCCCCCGGTTGAACCTCTGTTCCGGGCCGCCTATTTCCGTTCCCAAACCGTTCCGACCACCGGGATCGCCGTCCCGCACGCGGTGCACCGGCCGTCCTTGAAGGCCACACCCCGGACCCGGTATCCTTCCCGCCGGATTACAGCCGTCCCGCAGTCCGGGCAGTAAGTGCTGTCGGCTTCCTCGTCCCAGACGTTGCCCAGGTAGACGTACCTGAGCTTCCGCCGCGCAATCTCCCGGGCCTGGTAAAGCTTTTCCACCGGCGTCGGCGGCTCCTCCATTTCAAAGTTGGGGAAGTAGCGGGAAAAATGGAGCGGAATGTCGGGATCCAGCCCGGCAAGCCAGTCCACGAGCTCGGCAATCTCCGCTTCGGAATCGTTCAGGCCGGTGACGATCAGGTTCGTTACTTCCACGTGACACCGCTCCTTTGCCAGGGAGACGGTTCGCAAGACCGGTGCCAGCCGCCCCTTGCACACCTTCTTGTAGTAATCGTCCCGGAAGGACTTCACGTCAATGTTGAGCGCGTCAATGTAGGGCAGCAGTTCCTGAAGCGGATCCTCAGCGATAAAGCCGTTGGTCACCAGCACGTTTTTGAAACCGGCCTCCTTCACCAGCCGGGCGGTATCGAAAACAAACTCGTACCAGACGAGCGGTTCCGAGTAAGTGTACGCCACCCCGACACAGCGCGACCCCTGGGCCTGCGTCATCGCCACCACCTGCGCCGGCTCCAGCGTTACGGTCCGCGGCTCCCCGTGCGCGATCTCCCAGTTCTGGCAAAAACCGCAGCGCAGGTTGCAGCCGAAAGTCCCGAGCGACAGAATTGTGTGTGCCGGGTAGAAATGGTACAGCGGTTTCTTTTCCACCGGGTCGACCGCGCAGGCTGAGCAATGCCCGTAGTTCAGCGCATAAAGGGTTCCGCGGCGGTTTTCCCGCACCCGGCAGAACCCGGTATGTCCCTCCTTGATGGTGCATCCCTTCGGACAAAGCGAGCAGTAAACCGCCTCTTCGTCCCGCTTTTCGTAAAACCGTGCCTCGTGCATACCCAACCCCTCACCTCAAAAAGGGGACA
Source organism: Thermoanaerobacteraceae bacterium (assembly GCA_030016455.1). Lineage (GTDB taxonomy): Bacteria > Bacillota > Desulfotomaculia > Desulfotomaculales > Ammonificaceae > Yes71-27. Next base: position 4,870 of record JASEJH010000097.1, on the reverse strand, counting down.
GGCTACTTTTTTGAGCCGATTCTCCCCCCCACAATCAATGGTACCGGACAACCTCGAAACGCTCGAGCACCACCGGCTCGTCCGGCCCGATCCCCGCTTTCTGGCGGGCGATGGCCACCTGCTGTTCCGGCGTCTCCACGCCCTCGAGGTCGGGGAGCAGCAATCCCCGCCGGGAACCACGGGAAACGATGACCCCGTAACGCTTTGGATCCAGGTCTTCGAGCCCTCCCACCGGTTCCGGCTTGCCCAGTACGTCCACGGCAATGGTTAAATCGTCTACCTCCTCCGGACCAACCGGATCGAAACGGGGGTCGCGCGTTGCCGCGCTGATCGCGTTTTCGATAACCTCCTCAACGATGTTCGGCCGCGTGGGTTCGACGGTGCCGATGCAACCCCGCAGGTGCGCGTTCTTCTTCAGACAGACGAAAACCCCCGCCTGCCGGGCAAACTCCGGCGGGACCTCGCCGGACCGGATGCGTTCCCCGCGCTCCAGGTAACCCTTGATCGCCTCGCGGGCCAACCGCACCAGGAAGCTTTCCTCCCGCCGCCGGGCGGCAGCATCCTCCGCGATTACATCACGGAAGCGGCGCCCCGGATCGGGACCCTGCGGCTCCAGGCTGGCCACCATGTACCCCACACCGAAAGGCCCTTCGTAGGAGAGGACCTCGGCCCGCACCGCCAGGCCGTCAAAGGCGCCGAAAAGCATTACCATCGGTCTGAGCCCGCACTCCCCGGCACGCTCGATCAGCACCGGGTCGAGCCGGACGAGCGCCACCGGGTCAGCCGCCGCTATGATCTCCTGCACCCGCCGGTCGAAGACCGGCCCGTTAGGGTCGTAGCCGTACGGTGCCTGCGGGGAAAGGCGGTGCGAAAGATCACCGCTGGCGACCACCGCCGCCCTCCGGCCGGTTGCCGCGACCGCTTGTTGCACGGCCACCCCGAAGTTGTAAAGGCGCCACAGCGGCAATAGCGCCGTCCCGCACACCACCGCCGGCAGGTCCACCCCGCCTTTTTCCAGCCAGTAAAGCGGCGCGGTCACACCGTGGTCGAGCTCGTAACCCGTACCGATTTCCACCTCCGGCACGCCCAACGCCGCCAGTTGCTCCCGCAAGGCATCCGCAAGCCGCAAATCGGTATCCAGGGTGAAACTCACGTCCGGCGCCCCAAACCGGCCCAGGTTCCCGCGGAGCCGCGCCACCGTGACTACAGGCACCACGTCCCAGAAAACCGGACCGTGCGGGGAGATGAAAACCATCACCTCCGCACCGCCGTCTCTGATCCGGCGGCCCAGTTCGAGAAGCGCCTCCTGGGTCCGGCGCACCCGCCGCGCTTCGTTTCCCCCCACCTCGGGCACCATGATCGGCGGATGCGGGACGATTCCCCCTATTACCACCGCACCAGAAATTTCCGGCACACCCTCCACCCCCCGAAGGATATTCAGGAAGCCGCCGCAAAACTCCGCCTTACCAACCAGAAGCCAGAAGTCAGAAGTCAGAATGTTTTTTTGCAGGAATTCGCGTAGCGAATTCCCTCAGGTACCCTCACCTCCAACCTCCAACCCCTAACCTCCAAAATGCGGTCTCCAGGCTTTTCTTTAAAGCTTACCCTTCAGTTGTCAACATGCTTGCCCCCGGCAAATTTGAGTTTTATAACACTCGCCCGGCGATCCCTTTACAGCACCGCGACCCCCCTAAGGATAAAATACCCCGCCAGCCCGATCAAAAACAGGCCCGCCACCGCCAGGATGCCCCGGTAAAGCGCGGGGGTCAGAAAACGCCTGCCCCCGGCCACGGCAAACGCCACCGCCACGTACCAAACCAGGTCTGCCAGGATGTGCCCCGCAAAGAAAATGGTTATTCCCAAAAAACCGAGGGTTAGCGCGTCACCTACATACTTAACGCCGATCGTGGCCCACCAGAGGCTCCAGTACGGGTTGGAAACGCTTACCGCCGCTCCAAGGCCGATCAACCGTGCCGTTCCGGCACCCGGATCAGGCAGCGTTTTCTCACCTTCCGCCTCCAGGTCCAGCGCCACCCGCCCCGCGAGAGCGTCCTTTACTATCGTGACCCCCATCCAGAGCAAAAACCCGCCACCCAAAAGCGCGATCCCCGCGACCACTCCCGGACGGGAGATGAACGGCCCCAGCCCCACAGCCAGGGCCGCCACGAGCGCAGCCTCCAGGATTCCGTGGCCGGCCACCAGCAGCGGCCCCGCGCGGGGACCCTGCCGGACGGTCTCGGCCACCGTCACCGTCAAGAGCGGTCCCGGCATCATCGCGCCGGTGAGGGCCACGATGAACGCCGTGAGGAAAAGTCCTGCCCCCTCCATCAGGCTTAAAAGCGGCTCTCCGCAGCACGGCCCGCGTACTTATCCAGTAAAGTGCGCGAACCTGAAAGAAACTCCCGGATAACCTCAACCCGCTTGGAGCGCACCCCGGTGTTTAAAACCGTCATGGCAAGGTGAACCGGCAAAGGGAGAAACGTCCGCTCCTGGAAAACCACTTCCGGCGCCACCACGCCGGCATCGAGGACCACCAGGCGCATCCTGTATTCTTTGGCTTCCGCCCCGCTCACCTCCTGGATGTTTCCTTTTTCGCCGCGCGCGCAATAAGGGCGCGGGGAGAGAACAGCAGCGGGTAACTCAATCCCGTAATCGGTGCGGAAAACCGCCGCCACACCCTTGAGGTGCTTGACCCGTTCCTGTTCCACCTCTTCGTAGTCGGCACGGTTCAGCATCCCGAACAGCCGGCAGCCGAGCGGCCGGACCGGGGAGACCAGGCACCCGTTTTCCGCCTCCAGAAAGGGGCATTTCAGGCCGGGATCCGCCAGTTCCAGAAAGAAGAACTCGGCCGCCCGCTTGAAGATCGCCGCCCGTTTCTCCGCCAGGTTGTCCCGCAGGTACCGCCAGACGTTCAGGTACTCGACAAAAGCGGCTGCAGGAGGATTGGCGCAACACTCCGCGCAGCCGGCACATTCCTTCTCCGGAAGCCCCTCGTAGAGCTTGGCAAGGTCCGTCAGCAGTTCGTTGTTTTCCGCAAAGACCAGCGCCGAATAGACGTCCGCAACCGGTAACATCATCCACTACCCCTTTTTCGACAGGCTTGCTCCTTTTGGAGAACACCTGGTAAAATACTTAGTGTAAACCGTACACATTCAGATATTCGCGCCCAAGGTACTGTATTCCTTTCCGGAAGGACAAAATAAGCCTAATAAAGTATATACCGGCTTTCCCGAAGCGAGACAACCTTGGCTTGAAGGAGTTTTTTTCGATGGCAGCACCATCCTTCTCTTTCTTCGAAATCCTGTGGATGATTTTCCTCATTTCCGCCTTCCTGCCGATGCTGAAGCAGCAGCGTCTGGAGTTTCAGCGGGTGCGCCTCATCCGCAGCATCGAGCAGCGCCGCCGCTCCCGCGTGATCACGATGATCCACCGCCAGGAACTCCTGAGCCTGCTCGGCCTGCCCCTTAGCCGCTACATCAATATTGAGGACTCTGAGCACGTGCTCCGGGCAATCCGCTACACCCCGCCGGAGATGCCGATTGACCTCCTGCTCCACACGCCCGGCGGACTGGTTTTGGCCTCCGAACAGATCGCCCGTGCGCTTGAGAAACACCCGGCGAAGGTGACGGTCTTTGTGCCCCACTATGCGATGTCGGGCGGCACGATGATCGCCCTGGCCGCCGACGAGATCGTAATGGACGAGAACGCAGTGCTCGGCCCCGTTGACCCGCAGCTCGGGAACTACCCGGCCGCCTCCATCCTAGAGACCGTGCGGCAGAAAGGGATTGACAAAGTGGACGACACCACGATCATCCTCGCCGATATCTCCCGCAAGGCTCTCAGCCAGGTGGAAGAGTTCGTGCGCTATCTCCTGCGGGAGAAAATGGGGGAGGAAAAGGCCGCGGCCGTCGCCCATTTCTTGACCAGCGGGCGCTTCACCCACGACTACCCGATAACCTACGAGCAGCTAAAAGAACTGGGCCTGCCGGTCAGCACCGACCTGCCGAAGGAAATTTATGCCCTGATGGAGCTCTACCCGCAGCCCGGACAGCGCCGGCCGTCGGTGCAGTACATCCCGCTCCCTTATCGGCGCGAGAGCGACGGCAAACGCTGAAAAGTCTAAAAAATCAAGGCGGGTTCGGCACTCCAGCGACCGAAAAAACACCTTTCAGAAGACTTTTCCCCTTATTTTTTCTTTCTATCACCCGGCCGGGCCTTTTCAAGATGCTTAGAGATGTACTTTACATTTTCATGACCGAATCGAAAGCCACACCGCCCGGGCAAAAAGGCGTCGCCGAAAAAATAGACGGGCTTTTCACCCGTCTCAGAAAAAATCCAAAAAGTTATCCGTTCTATACGCCAGATTTCCTTATAAGCCGGCTTCCAGCCGCACCGTTCGCGTTTGCGCGTCCCACGCCGCCCGGTAGCCGAGCTGTTCGGCCACCAACCGTACCGGCAGCATCGTCCGGCCGAAAGTGATCTCCGGCGCCACGTCCATCTGCACGCGGCGGGTGTTGTCCAGGGAATCGCCAGCGCGTAGTTCTTCCCGCTCAGAGTAATTGTCTCCGTGGCCGGGGTTGCGGAATCATCCCCTGCGGAGCCATGCACCTGCGCCGTGGTTTATCCCTGAGCTTCCTGCATCGTAATGCTTACCGTGCGCTCGCCCGGGTCCCACCCTACGGCGCAACCGAAGGCCTCGGCCACGTACCTGGCTGGCAGGAAGGTTCGACCCTGGACAATCGAGGGGGCGACGTCGATCGAGCGCCTTTCCCCGTTGACGATGATCACTGGCTTCCCGATGAACAGTTGGACCAAGGCTGTACCCCGTCGCAGCGTTACCGCCTTCTCGCCCGGGTCCCAGCTTATCTCC
>JASEJH010000096.1 GCA_030016455.1 Thermoanaerobacteraceae bacterium | reverse complement strand
AAGCGCGCCGTAATGCCGAAATTACCCCTTATTATCTGTCTCTCGATGCGGGAAGGAGAATGGCGATGGTGGAGTTGGAGGTTGCGGGCGAGGTGCTGGTAGCCCGGCTTTTCGGCGAGATAGACTTGAGGGTGGCCGACGACCTGCGCAGGACTCTGGAGCAAGCGCTGGACCACTTTCCGGTCCGGCACCTGGTTTTTGATTTTGAAGGTGTCAGTTTCATTGACAGCACCGGTCTCGGGGTGATTCTGGGGCGTTACAAAAGGCTGGCCAACGCCGGCGGCAGGCTCGGGGTCACGGGACTGGGTCTTCCGGTCCGGCGGGTACTGGAGCTTTCCGGTATCCTCCGCGTGGCCCGTGAATTCGGGTCGCGGGCCGAAGCCCTGGAAGCGTTCGGGGGAGGTGACGCGGGTGCTTAACCGGTTTCGCCTGGAGTTTCCAAGCCGCCCGGAAAACGTTGCCCTGGCGCGGGTTACGGTCGCCGCCTTTGCCGCGCAACTGGACCCCACGGTGGATGAACTGAACGACCTCAAAGGCGCGGTCTCCGAGGCCGTGGCAAACGCCATCGTCCACGGTTACGGCAACGCTCCGGACGGGATTGTCACCGTGGAGGGTATCCTCTACGGCGACGCGATCGAGGTGCGGGTTGAAGACAGCGGCAAAGGAATGGAAGACGTTACCCGGGCGATGGAACCGGAGTTTTCCACGGACCCGGAGCGGTTGGGACTGGGATTTAGTTTCATGCAGTCCTTTATGGACAACGTGGAGGTTGAATCTTCGCCCGACCGGGGGACGCGGGTGATAATGCGAAAGCAGTTTGCGCGGCGCCATTGAAGCCAGGGGGCTGGCTCGCGCATGGCGAGGGATTGCAGGCCGAAGGCTGTCTTGGGTGAGGAACAGGTGCACACCCTGCTGAAAAAGGCGCAGGCGGGAGACGGGTCGGCGCGGGAGGAACTGGTGGAAGCAAACTGCCGCCTGGTGGCCAGCATCGTCCAGCGTTTTCTCGGCCGGGGGTACGACTACGAGGATCTTTTCCAGGTGGGTTGCATCGGGCTTTTGAAGGCCATCGCCAAGTTTGACTTCGCTTACGGGGTGAAGTTTTCCACCTACGCGGTCACGATGATCATCGGTGAGATTAAACGCTATTTGCGGGACGACGGTCCGTTGCGGGTGTCACGGTCCTTGAAGGAAACCGGTGCCCGGATAAACAGAGTCCGAGAAATGCTGGCGGGCAAATTGGGGCGGGAACCGGCGGTGAGTGAAATCGCGGCCGCATTGGGGGTGCCGGTGGAAGAGGTGGTGGCTGCGTGGGAGGCGATCCAGGCGCCGGCCTCATTACAGGATGTGGTTTACGGCGAAGGCACGGACGCCATCCGCCGGGAACAGCAGCTGGCGTTGCCGGAAGAAGACGAGAACTCCTGGCTTAGAAAGATCACCGTCCGGGAACTGCTGGCGCGCCTCCCTGAACGGGAGCGGCAGGTCTTGCAGTGGCGCTTTTTTGAAGAGCGGACCCAGGCGGAAATCGCAGAGGAACTGGGTGTTTCCCAGGCGCAGGTTTCCCGCATCGAGCGCCAGGCCCTGGAGAAGTTAAGGGAGACGGCCGGGGTAGAAGACCTGCTATGACTGGTTGCCGCGGTTTTCATCCTCAAATTTTAGTTAATCGTGTTTCCTTTCTCTCGCAGCGCCTGAGGCGTTTTACACGGCTTTAAAAGAACGCCTTGCGGTGCATAACTCTTCCTTCATCGCGTCATAATACGCCTTGAAGACTGCTAAAGAACCACCTGTTTTTAAAAAACGTTAGGTATCAGGCGTTTGACGCCGGAATAAGGAAAGTTTTCTACAGGAAGACTTGTGCGTCCGATGCAGGGATGCCACGACCGACGACCGTTAAAGGAGGGATGGCGCTTGCACGTGAAGGTGGCCGAGTTGGTGGGGGAATCACCCAACAACTGGCGGGAGGCGGTCCAGGCCGCTGTGGGTGAGGCCGCACAAACCCTGGGCAATATCACCGGGGTCGAGGTGGTCAACCTTACCGCCAACGTGGAAAACGGTCAGATCAAGGAGTACAAGGCCAACGTTAAGGTTGCCTATTTGGGTTGACGTCAGGCGTTCTCACAGAGGGACACCGGGAGGGTGTCCTATAGGAGACCGCTGCAAAACTTCGCCTGGACAATGCCTGGCCGGTCGGGTCCGGGTGCTCACGTGCCTCCAAGTACGCTCCGCCCCGTTCCCTCCCGGCTTCCGCGCCATGCTCGTTTTTCGCGGTCTATAGGCTTTCTACCAAAACTTGCCACCTGGGAATAGAGATAGAGCCTGCTTTCGAGAAATCAAATTTTTACAACACTCTCCTATGTTTCGGGGGGAAACCGGGTGCGTCTTTTCGATCCAAGCAAGCCCTTGGAAATGCAGAAACAGCAGTATCAAGAACTGGTGAACCGGGTCAGCCCGAAGCCTCCGATTTTGCGGAACTGTCTGTGGGCTTTTGGGGTGGGGGGATTCATCTGCCTCTGCGGTCAGTTCCTGAACATCTTTTTCCAACGGCTGGGACTCAACCTGCTGGATGCGGGCACCGCCACCTCGATCGTGCTCGTTTCCCTGGCCGCGCTTTTGACCGGCCTGGGCATTTATGACGAGATCACCCGCTTCGCCGGGGCCGGCACCATCGTACCCATTACCGGTTTTGCGAACTCCATGGTGGCGCCGGCACTCGAAGCACGGTCCGAAGGAATGGTGCTGGGTGTCGGGGCGCGGCTTTTCACCATCGCCGGACCGATTCTGGTTTTCGGAATCGTAACGGCCTGGCTGGCGGGAGTGCTTTATTACTTCTTCGGACCGCGCCCGTAGACAAAGGTTGGAAGTCGGGGGTCAGGGGTCAGATTTTTGGAAGAAATCGGCACCGCCGATTTCTGAAAGTTATTCTTTGAAGTTACGGATCTTTTTGTGAGGGGATTTAATGACGGCGCCAAAGAAAGTCGGGGTTCAAACAGTGGCCTTCACCAGCCCGCCGGTTATTCTTTCTACGGCGGCAATTGTGGGTGCCAAGGAAGGACAGGGGCCGCTGGCTCAAACTGTTGACAAGGTAGTGGCGGATCCTTACTACGGTGAAGACAACTGGGAGAAGGCCGAACGGCGGATGCTGCAGGAATCGCTCGAAAAGGCGCTCAGCAAGGCCAACGTTAAACCCCAGGACGTGGACTACCTACTGGCCGGCGACCTCCTGAACCAGATCGTTTCGGCGAACTTTGCTGCGCGGTCCCTGGCGATTCCCTTCATCGGGCTTTACGGGGCTTGTTCCACTATCTACCAGGGGCTGGCGGTTGGGGCAATGCTGATTGACGGTGGTTTTGCCCGGTACGTACTCATCGGTTCTTCTAGCCACTATTCAACGGCCGAACGGCAGTACCGGTTTCCCACCGAGCAGGGGGCGCAGCGCCCCCTTACCGCGCAGTGGACGGTGACCGGCGCCGGAGCGATCCTCCTTGCGGCGGCGGGCGTCGGGCCGCGGGTCACCCACGCCACGGTGGGCCGGGTGATAGACCTGGGCAGTGCGGACCCCTATAACATGGGCGCGGCGATGGCACCCGCGGCAGCAAACACCATTACCAGTCATCTGAGCGACACCGGGCGCCGCGTGGATTACTACGACCTTTTTCTGACCGGTGATTTGGGGTTCTATGGCGCGGAATTGCTGGAGAAACTGATGCGGGAATACGGGCACGACATCTCCGGCAGGCACAACGACTGCGGCCTGCTGATTTTTGACCGGGAGAGGCAGGACGTGCACGCCGGCGGCAGCGGCTGCGGCTGCCCGGCGGTGGTCACCAGCGGCTGGCTGATGCAGCAGTTCCGGGAGCGAAAGCTCAACCGGGTGCTCGGCATCGGAACGGGGGCGCTGTTGAGCCCGGTCACCACAAAGCAGGGGGAAACCATTCCCGCCATCGGGCACGCAGTAGCCCTGGAGGCTTAGGAGAGTGTAGCAGAACTCTAATTTGTCGAAGAGTAAACTCACCTATCCACAATACGGCAAGTTTTAGTAGGAAGCCCGGAGGCCGCGAAAAACGACCCCGCACTCAACTCAACGTGAAAGAATACGAGATACTCTAACGCCTGTTTGCTTAAGCACACGCTGTACCACAGAGTTGAGTGCTGGGCAGGCGAAGTTTTGCAGCGGTCTCCTCAAGAGGCGCGTTTCAGCCTACCGTTACCTTTTCGCCCTTTTCCGGGCAGATCACTTTGCAAACTCCGTGGAATCGCTGGAAAAAACTGCGGCTTTCCGAATGCACCGGGATCAGCACCTCCGGCCGCACCGTCTCCACTAATTCTTCAATCCCCGGTCCGTGGATGTGCCCGCTGGCGTGGAAGCGCGAGCCCTCGCCGCCCAAAAACTCCAGCCCGAAATGCCGCACCCAGCTCAGCAGCCGGTTGAAATCAATCCGCATCTCCTCGTTGAACGGCTCGCAGGAGGAATAGATGTACTTTCCGCCGTAGACCCCGATATCAATCAACTCGTTGAGGTCGTAATAGGAGAAACAGAGCACGTACGCACCCGGGGCACGGGTTACGTTCCGGGCCCGGATTACCTTTTCCGGAGCCCGCTCCCGCCAGCGCTCGATCAACTCCTTCTCCCACCGGTCGCGGCGGAGCTTGGCCTCCACGTATAACACCATGGACTCTTCGGCCAGCGGGTCCGGCGCATCCAGCCCGGTCAGGGAAAGCGCCTCCAGGAGGTAGGCGTCCTTGGGCAGCACCGCCAGCCGGCGCCCTGCATTCCGGGCTGCTTCAAGGAAAGCGAGGAGCCGCTCCACGTTCCGGGGGCCGAAATCGGCCACCACCAACCCCTCGGCCCGCCGGACTTCCTCGCAGGCGTTTGCGCGCACCTCCTCCTCGGTCACCGGCCGCGCAGTCTCCGGACGGGTGCCCTCGCAAAGCAGGGCCAGGGGTTTGAGCGCGGCTGCTTCCCGGATGAAACGCTCCGTCAGCCCCGCCTGCCCGCCGTGCAGGCGCAGGTCGCCGGTATAAACCACCCAGCCGGCGGAGGTCCTCACGGCGAAGGCGCCCGCACCGGGGATGGAGTGATCCACCGGCCAGAAGCGGACCTCCAGGCCCCCGATCCGGGCGGAACCGGCAGCGGCCTGGATGGGTCTCGGCTCAACCCCTCTGGTGGCCGGCGAATCCTCCCAGAACGCCGCCGCCTGCTCCGGAACGGCGCTGACGTCCACAGCGACGAACTGCCGCTGCCGCGCGGGAACCCGCCGGGAACGCTCCGCTTCCAGCAGACCTCCCTCACCGGCCTGCCGCGGCGCTGTGTAGCACACCTCGCGCGCCAGCTCCGCCTTTCCCGTATCCTGTATCGCCTTCACGATCACGGCCGAGGACAGACTGGTGCAGACCGGAAGGTCGTGTTCCAGGTAGGCGATGTAACCGCAGTGATCAACGTGGGCGTGGGAAAGAAGCACCCCCTGCACGTCCGCCGCCCGGAGGTGAGAGTGGCCCCGGAACTTCTCCCACCAGCCCTCCCCGGGGAGCTCCAGGTCGCGCCGGTAAATCCCCGGAAGCGGCGGCAGAAGGCCCAGTTCGAGGAGGTCGCCGAGGCCGTAGAAAGACCGCGGCCGGAGAAACTCGTCGAAGTACGCGCCCTCAGCCCCGAAGTTGGTGCCGAAGTCAAACAAAAGCGCCGCGCCGCCGGCCTCGAGCAGGATCTTGTTCCCGCCGATGCAGTTCACCCCGTCGAGAAAAGTCAGGGCGACGCTCATTTCACCGCCCCCCGGCGAGCCGGTCCTGCAGCCATGCGCAGGCCTGGTCCAGCGGCAGCACCTCCACCGGGAGCGGCGGCAGCGAGCGGATGAAGGAGAGCCCGTAACTCCTCTCGGCCAGCCGCCGGTCCAGGACCACCACCACCCCGTCGTCCTGGTGGGAGCGAATCAGCCGCCCGAAACCCTGCTTGAAGCGTAAAACCGCATACGGAAGGCTGAAGTACTGAAAGTCGTCCCGGCCCTGGTCCAGCAAGTGCGCCCGGCGGGCCGCCAGCACCGGCGTCTCGTAAGGGGGAAACGGCAACTTAACGATGATCACCAGGCGGAGGAGGCCGCCGGGGACGTCAACTCCCTCCCAGAAGCTTGCCGTACCGCAGAGCACCGCGCGCGGCGTCTGCCGGAACTCTTCGATCAGCCGCGTCCGCCCGCCGTCTACCCCCTGAGCGAAAATAAAGAATCCTTCCGCCTCCAGCCGGGGTCTGAGGCGCAGCACCACTTCCCGGAG
>JASEJH010000095.1 GCA_030016455.1 Thermoanaerobacteraceae bacterium | reverse complement strand
GCTTTACGGATTGTGCCAGGTCCGCAAGCGTTTCCGGGGAGAACCTTTCGAACAACGGGATTTTGGCCAACAGGTCAACGATCTGGCTCATCATCCCCCCCCTGATTTCACCGATATTAAAAAGTTTCCCTTTCTTTCGACTTATTCCTCCTATTCCACTGCAACAAAGATTAACATCGATTTAACTTGACATCCAGCGCCTCCGGGAGGACCGTTGGCGAAAGGAGGACCGTCTTCGCTTAACATAAAGTTAAAACTGGTCTAACCGTGGCTTAACAAAGCTTTGTTACCCTATTATAAATGGCAGGCGAGCTGCCCGGAAAGCTACAGGTCAAGAGCACTATTATTAACATTTTTTTAACTTTAAGGTAACGTTGTCTTAACAGAGTGGAAATATAGTAGGTTTGGATGCAAATCGACGGCTGAATTCATCCGTCCTTAACAGAAAGGGGGAGTTTACGTAAATACCGCCTGTTACCGGCGTCTTTTATCGTGCGAAGCTTTTGATTTCATTCTAAGGACCGCCAAAAATAAGGGGGGGGTTTTTTGTTGCGCAGGAAAACTTTGATTGACATCGTATTGGCGCTCTTGATGATTTGTGTGTTGGCTGTTGCCGGATGTGGTCGAAAAGAAGCCCAGCCCGATACGGAAGCACAGGAAAAAATTTCCGGAACGATCGTTTGTGCCGGCTCCACGGCAATGCAGCCGCTGGTCGAAGAAGCGGCGGACAAGTTTATGGCCAGGAACCCGAACGTTCAGATCACGGTACAGGGCGGCGGCAGCGGTACAGGGCTGAGCCAGGTGAGCCAGGGCGCTTGTGACATCGGCATGTCTGACATCTTCGCCGAGGAGAAAGAGGGTATTGACGCTTCGCAGTTGGTGGACCACAAGGTTATCGTCCAGGCTTTCGCGGTGGTAGCCCATCCGGAGGTTGGTGTTGACAGCCTTACCAAGAAGCAGCTTCAGGAAATTTTTACCGGCAAAATTACCAACTGGAAAGAGGTCGGCGGCAGAAACCAAAAGATCTTCTTGGTCAACCGGGCCAAGGGCTCCGGCACCCGCGCGACGTTCAAGAAGTACGTACTGGACGGCATGGAAGAGACCAAGGGCGATGTGGAGCAGGATTCCTCCGGTACGGTCCACAAAATAGTCAGCGAAACGCCGGGAGCGATTAGCTATCTGGGTATCGCTTACCTCAACGACAAGGTAAAGGCGATCAAGATTGACGGGGCGGCGCCTACCGAAGAGGAGATCGCGAGCGGTAAGTACCCGTTCTGGTCTTACGGCCACATGTATACGGAAGGCGAGCCGTCCAAGGTAGAGCAGTCTTTCATTGATTACATCCTGAGTGATGAAATCCAGCAGGGTCTGGTGAAGGAAATGTACTACTTCCCGGTAACCGGGATGCAGGTGGAACGCCGGCCATAATTCCGAAGATAAAAAGGGAACGGCCCGGGGGAGGAACATGCTTTGCTGATTCCTCCCCTTTTGGGGTCCAGTTTTAGGCTTACCGTGCGACAGGGGTTCGTGGTCCGGCTTGGCGGCGGGAGTGAAATGAATTGGTGGGAAGCAAGGGTCGGAATGCAGGATAGCCTGGTCAGATATCCAAATCTATTGGCGGGATTCGCTACGGCGACCCTCTTCCCGGTTGTGGCTTCCCACCTTTTCCCTTCGGCAAAACCGGGTTTGAGCGTTTTGTAGAGAAAGGGGTAGCCTGTCTTGCCGTGGTTAAACCGTAACTTCCGGCGGGAACTGAAAGGATACGCGCTGACCTTCACGTGTGCCCTGATCGCCATCATGCTGACGGCGGCGATCATTACTTTTTTAAGCTGGAAAGGCCTTTCGGTGTTCTACGTCCACAAGGTGAGCCTGACGAACATTTTCAGCGTCGACTGGTGGCCGGACCGGCCTCCCGAGGCAGGGGGGCCTCAGGTGGGTATCCTCACCTTCATGTTTGGTTCCGTGGTGACTTCGATCCTGGCGGCGCTGGTCAGTGCGCCGTTCGGTGTCACCGTGGCGGTGTTCATGGCTGAGATTTCACCCCGGTTGGGCCAGCGGGTCCTCCAGCCGGTAATCGAGCTCCTGGCCGGGATACCGTCGGTGGTCTACGGCTACATCGGGCTCAGCATCCTGGTTCCGTTTATCAGGAACAACCTCGGCGGCACCGGCTTCAGTCTCCTGGCCGGGGTGCTGGTGCTGGCGGTGATGATCCTGCCGACCATCGCCAGTGTTTCCACCGACGCCCTCCGTGCGCTACCCCGCTCGCTGAAGGAAGCCGCCTTCGCGCTGGGGGCGACGCGCTGGCAGGCCATCAGGATGGTCCTTCTCCCCACGGCACGGGCGGGAATCCTGATGGGCGTGATCCTGGGTCTGGCGCGGGCTTTTGGTGAAGCGCTGGCCGTCCAGATGGTCATCGGCAACAAGCGCGAAATTCCCCATTCCATTCTTGATCCCCTGATCACCCTCACAAGCGGCATCACCATGGACATGGGGAACACCGTTCAGGGGTCGCTCTGGAACGACACCCTCTGGTTCATGGCCACCATTCTGCTGGTTATTTCCTTTTTCTTTATCCTGGTCATCCGGATGCTCGGGAGGAAGGGGGCGGTCCGGTGAAAGCGCAGGTAAAGGATAAGCTGGCCACGGGCAGCTTCTATTTCGGCGCCGGTTTAGTGGTATTGCTCCTCTTTTCCCTGCTGGTCTACATTATTCTGCACGGCTACCAGGCGATTGACCTGGACTTTTTGCTCAGCGAACCGGAAACGCTGCGTGCCGGAGGCGGCATCGGCCCCAACATTTTTAATTCCTTTTACCTGCTTTTCCTTTCCATGGCGCTGACCGCACCACTCGGCATTCTGGGCGGGATTTACCTCGCGGAATATGCCCGGCAAAACTCGCTGACCAACCTCATCCGCCTGAGCATCGAGGCGCTCACCTCTCTGCCGTCAATTGTGGTCGGCCTCTTCGGGCTGCTGGTCTTTGTGACCATGTTCGGGTTCGGCTACTCGCTCGTGGCGGGAGCGCTGGCCTTGACGGTAATCAATCTCCCCCTGATGGTGCGTGTGACCGAGGAAAACCTCCGTACGGTGCCGGGGGAACTGCGGGAGGCCAGCCTGAGTTTAGGCGCCACCAAGTGGCAGACGATTTGCCGTGTGGTTCTGCCCAGCGCTTTGCCGGGCCTAATCACCGGCGTGATCATTGCCGCCGGCCGGGTTTTCGGGGAAGCAGCGGCACTCTTGTTCACGGCCGGGATGACCACTCCGCACCTGGATTTCACCCAACTCGACCTGCTCCACCCCACCTCGCCGTGGAATCCTTTCCGCCCCGGGGAAACGCTGGCCGTGCACATCTGGAAAATCAACTCCGAGGCCTTGATTCCAGACATCCGTCGGGTGGCCGACGGTTCCGCCGCCGTGCTCGTGCTGATCGTGCTCTCCTTCAATCTATTGGCCCGCTGGCTGGCCCGGCGTTTTTCCACCCGCTTGGCCGGGAAGTAAGTCTGGCGTGTTAACCGAAAGCAGATTGCACTCCCGGGAGCGCGGACTTTCCGGGTTGCCACAGGAAAGCTGTCGGGTGGCCCGCTCGGTCTTGTGTTTTGACTGGGTTCTTTGCTTCGAACGCCTTTCCGGTTGCCACCGCTCTTTTTCAAACATTTCTCCCGAAAATTTGATAACTTTCACGCGTGGTCCGAATAAGGTTACGGGGTGAAAGACCGGTGTCGGGAATCCCAAAAGGGCTGCAACAAAGGCGGGGATCATGGCAGCGTCGTTCCGCTTACCGGTACAGACGGTTGCTGGGGTCCGGGTTTTTCCTGAAACTATCTCTTGAATCTTTTCTTTAAAACCGATTATATGAAGAAAGAAAAGGATTGAAATGGACGGGCAAGCGGTGTTAAATCCCCTCGTTGAACCTCAAACGGGTGCGAGAGCCGGCTGCAGTTCCTTCGATAAAAAAGCCCTGTTCCTGCGAAAGCCGGTTCTTTGCGCTGCCCCCCGTCCCTCGTATTCGGGGTGTAAGCGGAGTATACGATGAGTATTAAAGGAAAACTGATCACCGTCTCGGTTTTGATCGGCCTGGTTTTGGGGTCGCTCGCCGCGCTGATGTTGTGGAGTTCGGTGCGCACCACGCAGCAGTTGAAGACTACCGGCGTGGACCTGGACGAGCTGGAGTACTTAGCGAAAACACGCTCTGCCATTATCCGGCAGACGAAGGAAGCAATGGATTATTTGGTTTCCGGAGAGGAACAGGACCGGGCGGATTTCGAGGCCTACGGGCTGGGCGCGAAGGACAACTTGAAGTCCTGGACGGAAGCGCTGCAGGCGGAGGGGGATCGGGTCTACTTGCGAAAAGCCCGCGATATCGAGGAAAAGTACGCCGAGTTCCTGGGGTTGTTTCAGCAGGCCTTTGACCTCAGAAACGCGGGGAAAGCCGCGCAAGCCATCGAGTTTATGAAGGGGCGGGTGGAACCCTTTCTGGATAACGTTTTACTGGAAAGGATTTCAGAAGCGATGGCCTGCGAAATCGAAGAAATTGAGGAAGGCTACGACAGGGTCCTCTTAAACATGGGCTTGATGCCTTGGATTGCTGAAAAGAGCAGAAAACAGGTGGATATTGCCCGCGCGGCCGTCCATTATTTTCTGGTTGTTGATCGAGCACGTGTAAGCATCACCAGACAGATGCAGCAGGTAATGGATTATCTGGCCTCTGCCGAACCGCAGGACAAGAAAGAGTACGAAGGGTACGGGCAGGATGCAAAGTGGTCGGTTAAGGAATGGATTAAAGCGATCAAGGTTCAGATTGAACTGGGCTATGACGTTGAGGGAGAAAGAGGAGACCTGCAAAAAGTCCGGGATGTGGATAGAGACTACCGCCAGCTTCTGGAAGTGGTGCGACAGGCCTTCGAACTGAGGGAAGCCGGAAAGGTCGAAGAAGCACTGGGTCTGGTGGAGCAGCGGGTTGATCCGGTGGTGGAGGGGGTCTTGTTTCCGGAGATTGAGGAGATCATGAAGGACGGCAAGATGGAAGTCGTGGATGCCCACCGGAAATTACTCGGTTTTGTGGTATCTGCCCGGGTTGAGGGCCTCACTGTAGCGTTCATTGCTTTAGGAGGCCTGTTTTTTGTAGCCTTCGGCATGGTAAGGGGGATGATAGTTTCCCTGTCCACGCTCAAACGGGGAACGGAAACGATTGGTGCCGGCGGGTTGGAGCACCGGATCCACCTGCATCCCCGGGACGAGTTCGGGGAACTGGCGGTATCCTTCAACCGGATGGCGGAAGAACTGCAAAAATCGAGGGACGAAATCGTTTCCGCCAAAGACTATACGGATAACATCCTCCACTCGATGAACGACGCCCTCGTCGTTGTTTCACCGGACGGAAAGATTCAGACCGTAAATGCCGCTACATGCACGCTCTTGGGCTACGAGGCGCACGAACTTCTCGGCCAGCCCCTGGGGAAGATTCTGGGAGGGGAGTCTCCTTTTCGGAATCCGGGATCTTCCGAAACGGCCGACGAATGGTTTGTCAGGCATGTGGAGACGACTTACGTATCGAGAGACGGCTGGAGAATCCCCGTTATCTTCTCCAGTTCGGTCATGCGGGACACCGCCGGGGAAGTCCAGGGAATAGTCTGCGTGGCGCAGGACATAACGGAACGCAAGCGGGCGGAGGAAGCACTCCGCGAAAGTGAGGCCAAGTTCAGGGCGCTGACTGAAACCGCTCCCGCGGCAATTTGCATCTACCAGGGCGAAAGGCTCCGTTATGTCAACCCGGCAACCGAGGCGATTACCGGCTATCCGGAAAAAGAGTTGCTGCAAATGAACGTGCTCGATCTGGTTCATCCGGACTTCCGGGAGCCCGTCAGGCAGAGGAACCTTGCCTCCCGCGGGTTCGGGTCGGCGCCTTTGCGGTACGAGATCAAGATCGTTACCAAACAGGGGCGGGAACGCTGGGTTGATCTGACGGCCGCGCCCATCGAATTCGAGGGCCAACCGGCTATGCTGGCCACCGCCTTTGACATCACGGACCGCAAGGTCGCGGAGGAAAGATTGCTGTATGACGCCCTGCACGATGCGCTAACGGGCCTGCCGAACCGGAACCTTTTCATGGACCGTTTGGGGCGGGCGATTGAATGGGCTAAACGGCACCAGGATTATTCATTCGCGGTACTTTTCTTGGACCTTGATCGTTTTAAGAACGTTAACGACAGTCTGGGGCACATAGCGGGGGACCAGCTGCTGGTTGAGGTCGGCCGCCGGCTGGAGGCTTCCCTCAATCCAGG
>JASEJH010000094.1 GCA_030016455.1 Thermoanaerobacteraceae bacterium | reverse complement strand
CAACAGCTCCACGAAGAGTTTTCGTGGATCTCGACCTCGTGGGAGGGCGGGTGTTTTTCCAGGTACTCGCTGTAGTTGGTGATCCGCGCGAGCTTGTTGGACTCCAGGTAGTGCAAGGCGTAGGCCAGCGCCATGTCGCCGTGATGGTGGTGGTGGCCGTAGGTTTCCCCGTCGGTGGCGATGCTGAGGAGCTGGGGCCATGAACGCCCTTCGGCGAAACCGGTCACGAGCCGCTTGGCAAAGTGTTCGCCGTTGGCGAGCAGCTTCTCAAAGGCCACGG
This sequence comes from Thermoanaerobacteraceae bacterium, assembly GCA_030016455.1. Classification (GTDB taxonomy): domain Bacteria; phylum Bacillota; class Desulfotomaculia; order Desulfotomaculales; family Ammonificaceae; genus Yes71-27. The sequence goes on along the minus strand of JASEJH010000094.1, from coordinate 6,057 downwards.
CGCGGGAAATCGGCCCGTCGTAGAAAAAGACGTTCATGCTCCGGCCCGAAGCGGGCAGGTGGAGCAGGTAAGGCATCGAGGGATCGATACCCCCGGGCCCCGGTTCCTCCCAGGTGCCGGCGCCGATCTTTCTTACCCGCCGGGCCTGGTAGGGCGAAAGGATGGTGAAACGGACGCCCTGCTCGGCCATGATTTCGAGCGTCTCCAAGTCCACCGCGGTTTCCGGCAGCCACATGCCTTCCGGCCGCCGGCCGAAGCGGTGCTCAAAATCGCGCAGGCCCCAGATCACCTGGGTGTACTTGTCGCGCGTACAGGCCAGAGGCATGATCATGTGGTTGTATGCCTGGGCCAGGGCCGAACCGTGCCCGGAAAAATGCTGCATGCTTTCCCGGTCGGCGGCGATTACCGCCTGGTAAACGTCCGGCTTCTTGGTCGCCAGCCAGTCCAGCAGGGTCGGGCCGAAGTTGAAGCTGATCCGGGTATAGTTGTTAATGATCCTTTTGATCCGGCCGGAGTTGTCCAGGATGCGGGACGCGGTATTCGGCTCGTAACACTCGGCGGTGATCCGTTCGTTCCAGTCGTGGTATGGGTAGGCCGAATCCTGAAGCTCGATATCTTCCAGCCACGGGTTCTCCCGCGGCGGCTGGTAGAAATGGCCGTGAATGCACACGTACCGGTCCATCTAAATTCTCACCCCTCCTTCGTTTGCAAGAACAATATGCATGCCAGGGGGTTAAGGGTTACGGTTGCTTCTCCCCCGGACTCGAGTACAGCGGGAACCGGACTGCCGCCGCCGAGCCACCGCTCGTCTGCAGCGTCCAGAAGCTTGCGCCATTTTCCCGCCGGCAACGGTAAAGTGACGGTTTTCCGGGTTTCTGCGAAGGAAAAAAACATGGCCACTTCGGCGCCGGCACTCCAGCGCCGGACGAAGAGCAACCGTTCTCGCTCCAAAGGAACTACCTCCATGGCCTCCCGGTCCAGGTTCGATAAAGCCGGGACTTCCCGGCGCAACCGGATCAGTTCCCGGTAGAACTCGAAAAGGACCCGGTGCTCCCCCTGCCGGTACAGCTCCCGCCGGAGCTTAGAGCGCAGGAAGGTTTCCTCGTCCTGCGGGTCGGGCACGCCGTCCCCCCACTCGAATGCGGTAAACTCTTCCCGCCGGCCGCGCCGCACCGCCTCGGCCAACTCCGGGTCCGTATGGCTGGTGAAGTACTGGAAGGGCGCGGTCTCGCCGTACTCCTCACCCATGAACAGCAGGGGCAAAAAAGGAGACAGGAGAACGGCACCGGCCGCTAATTTCAGCGCGGCAAAGGAGACCAGGGTGCTGAGACGCTCGCCGCGGGCGCGGTTGCCGACCTGGTCGTGGTTCTGCGCGAAAACCACGAACCGGTGGGCGTTACAAAGCCGGGTTGAATTGCCGTGCCGCCGGCCGCGGTAAGCAGAATACTGGCCGGTGTAGACAAAACCTTCGGAAAAGGCCTTGGCCATTTGCCGGAGCCCGCCGAAATCCCGGTAGTACCCGTTTCGTTCCCCGGTCAGCAGGGCGTGCAGGGAGTGGTGGAAGTCGTCGCTCCACTGGGCGTCCAGACCGTAACCGCCCAGTGCCCGCGGCCGGATCAGCCGGGCGTCGTTCAGGTCGCTTTCGGCGATCACGTAGACGCGCCGCCCCAGCTTTTCGGCCTGCCGGTGCACCGCGGCGGCCAGTTCTTCCAGGAAATGGAATGCCGAGAAGTCGAAGATGGCGTGGACAGCGTCCAGCCGGAGGCCGTCGAGGTGAAACTCCGCCAGCCAGTACAGGGCGTTTTCAATAAAGAAGCGCCGCACCTCGTCGCTGCCGGGTCCGTCGAGATTGACCGCCCGGCCCCAGGGGGTGCGGTAGCGGTCGGTAAAGTAGGGTGCGAAATCCCCCAAGTAATTTCCCTCGGGTCCCAGGTGGTTGTAAACCACGTCGAGAAAGACCGCCAGCCGGCGCCGGTGGCAGGCGTCTACCAGCCGCCGCAGGCCTTCCGGGCCGCCGTAAGAGTTCTGCACGGCAAAGGGGTAAACCCCGTCGTACCCCCAGTTCCGGCTGCCCGGAAACTGGGCCACGGGCATGAGTTCAATGGCGGTGATCCCCAGGGCGCTCAGCTCGTCGAGGTGCGGGATGATCGCGTCAAAGGTGCCCTCGGGTGTAAAGGTGCCGACGTGGAGTTCATAAAAGACCAGCTCTTCCTGCGCGCGCCCGAACCAGCAACCGTCCGACCAGGTGAAGGCGTACGGGTCCACTACCTGGGACGGGCCGTGGACGCCCTGCGGCTGGCACCGTGACGCCGGATCGGGCCGCTCCCTTTTGCCGTCGAGCACATAGAAATAGAGGCTGCCGGGTGCAATCCCTTCTAACACCCCATGGTGGTAACCCCGTTTTTCCCGGGCGAGCGGAATCAGTTGTTCCCGGGGAGCGACGATGTGCACCGCGACGTTGCCGGCCAGGGGGGCCCACACGCGAAACCGGCAGCGGTTTTCGCCCAGGTAGACGGCGCCCAGGGTTAACTCCGCGTTCATTGAGCGACCTCCTTGAGCCGGCGGGTCCGTCCGGCGGCGGAAAAGTCCGGGCGCAAATACGGTCTTTCCCGGCCGGTCGGTGGAATTCTGTACCGGGAGCCGGTCACTGGTGCGTATTCCTCCTCAGGTAGTCTATCTCCTTTAGTATTTGCAGGACTTCGGGCATCCGGCTGAACTTTTCGAAGGCGTGGCGCGCCTTCCGCCGCCAACTGGGATGTTCGCCGGCGGTGCCCGGGACATTCTGAGAAGCCGTTTCCAGCCACAGGTCCTCTAAGTTTACCAGGACAATGCGGGCCGGGCTGGCGGAAAGGTAGGCCAGGCACGCCCGGAGAGCAGCCTTTAGGTCTTCACCTTCCGCTTCCAGCCAACCTTCGCTGCGCAGGAAGGAGGTCAGAGCGGAGCGCATTTTCGACGGCTCCTTCAACCAGAAGGCGGCGAAAGGAGGCATGTCGTGGGTGTTCAAACTGGCCAAAGCGTCTGCGGGTATTGGGTGCAACGCCCTGCCGGGGTTCCCGGTGAATTCAAACGGAAGAATGTACATCCGGTTGATTTTGTGCCTGCCCATGGCCGTCCGGACGTGATGGGGCACGGTACCCAGGTCTTCGCCCACGATCACCGCCTGGTGCCGGTGGGACTCGAGGCTGAGGATGGCGTAAAACTCCTCGGCTTGGTAGCGGACGTAGACCCCTTCGCGCGCCGCGAGACCCTCCGGTATCCAGAAGAGACGGTGCAGCCCCATCACGTGGTCCAGGCGCAGCACCCGGGCGTGCCGGAGGTGATTCCGGAGACAGGCGATGTAATAACGGTAACCCTGTTCGCGGATTCCCTCCGGGTGCAGCGGCGGGAAGCCCCAGTTTTGACCCTCGCTGAAGAACGGGTCGGGCGGTGCACCGGTGCTGGCTTCCAGGGCGAAGGCGGCCCGCTCCCGCCAGACGTCGTAACCGCCGCCGTGCACCCCTAGGGGCAGGTCGAGGTAGAGCCCGGGGCCGCCCTGGCGGGCCTGTTCCGCGAGGGATTTAAGCTGTTCGTCGGCCAGCCACTGGACGTAAAGGTGGTACCGTTCCGCGTCCGGGTCGCGGTCTTCTTCCCGGAGGACCCCCGCGCGCAGGCGGTCGGGCCAAGCCGGCCAGCCGGAGCGCTGCCTTTCGGCGGTAGCCCGGAAGCGTGCGTAGTCTTGCGCTGCCGGGTGTTCGGCCGCCCAACGCCGCAGGTCGGCCTGCCGTCCGGACTCCGCGGAAAAACAACAGCGTGACAGGTGTTCCAGAACCCGGCGTTTTAAGGCCATTACGCGGCGGTAGTCCACCAGGGGCACATCCTGCAGGGCGGCGATTTCGTGCTGCACCGCGGGTGAGGAAAGCAGGTCCCGGGCGGCCGGGCACCGGTCCAGTTCCGGTATCCGGGTGAGATCCAGGTAGAACTCGTTCCAGAAAAGGCGGCTGACCGGCAAGTACGGGCTGGGCTCGAAGGGTTCGTCCAGGAAGGCGGCCAGCAGCGGCAGGGTGCCGACTAGGCTGCCTCCCCGTTCCCGGACCCAGTCCAACAGGGCTTGCAGGTCGCCGAAATCGCCTGCGCCCCAACTGCGAGCGGAGTGAAGGGCGTAAAGCGGAAGGAAAACCCCCCAGGTTTTGCCCCCGGGTCCGGCGAGAGAAGTATAAGCCTGCCGCGGTGCGGCAATCACAAGTGTTTCCGACACGCCGTCCGGGAAGATCAGGGTGAGCCGGTGGTATCCCCAGGGCAACCCGGGGGGCAGGCGGAGTTGCTTTACCACGTAGTGGTCACCCTCGACCTGAGCTGCCCGCGTCTCGCTCAGGTCAGCCAGGTGGCAGGTCCAGCGGCGGACCGCGCCGTCTTCCAGTTCGAGGACGCATTCGCCCGAACCTTCCGCCTGCGGCACAGGAAGACGCACCTCGATCTCCAGCGGCTCCCCGTCCCAGGTCACGGCTACCGGTTCACAGCGGCGCTCCAGTTTCTTTCGCCGGCGTTCCCGGATAGCGGCACAAACGTCCGCCCTCTTTTCCACCGGCGCTCCCAGCGCGCGGAGCACGGCAAGGAGCGCGTGCGGTGCAGCCTGTTGGCGGAGGCCCGTCACGTTGTAGTAGGCCGTTTCCACACCGTAGAGTTGGGCCAGTTGATGAAGCTGCCGGATTTGCGTTTCCGTCACGGAATCATCCCCAAACGTTGTGGCCGGGACCTTACACAGTGGAAGTAGTCAAGCCCCTACCTTTTTCAGCTCCCGGTTGTAACCTGCGGAAAACAGTGCAGAGAGCGGTACTGCCTGCATTTTCCCGTTGTCCAATGCCTGGACGAGCGAAAACTCAGGGAGCGCGCGCCCCGGCGAAATTCTTTGCACCGATTCGGGCCAATGCCAGAGGCAGGGTGCGTGACCGAGGATATTATTCCCGCCGCACCGGCTTTGCTAAACCTCCGACAGCCTGTTGCTCCGGGTACTATGTAACCGCGGTCACAGGTTCAAAGCGCCGGTTCTGGCCGCCGGGGTTCCTGAAGGATTCCTAAGCAACCCCGTCCTCTAAAATCATATACTCCATGATACTCAAGATTGCAGACTCAAGTAAAGGGTCCTTCCAGAAGTGCCGCAGGCTGGGAAAAGGGCTTTAAGAACGAGCGGGAAGAGCGGGCAAAAACCACGATCGAAACCGTCGGCCTCGGACGCCTTGGTATGCCAGTTGCTAACGCATTTTGCAAACGCAACCGGTATTTTTATCTTCGTCTTCCTGCAGGAGAAATTGCTCCACCGTCGGGCATAACTTCCGAGGCAACGCACTCGGCTATTTCTTCTGAATATAATATTCGTGCAGAAATAACGCAACGAGCCTTTACGCCCGGGAGCGAACAGCTTTTCGAACACACCATTGGAGGCCGATTTATTCCCACATTCCCTTTTTGTCAGATAACCGACCGCAATCCCTAACCGAAGTGGTATAATAATCCCGAAGGGGGGAGCCGGAAATGTCCATTGACCGGTTCAAGGTTTTGTTCCACATCAATGATTCCGCCAAGTGGCCGGTGGTTCTGACCAACATAACGAACTTTCTGAATGACGTGGGCCAGGAAAACCCACTCGTGGAAGTGGTAGCCAACGGCGAGGGAGTTACCCCTTTCGGGAGCAAACCCGCACTGAGAGAACAACAAAAGGGGTGCAGCCTCTCGCGCGAAACACTGGAGACAGAACTACAAAGGCTTGCCGCCCAAGGAGTAGACTTTGCGTTTTGTCGTAACGCCCTGAGGGCCCAATCCATCCCGGAAGAAAACCTTCCCTCCTTCATCAGGGTGGTCCCGGCAGGAATAACCGAGATCGCCAGGAAGCAGGCTGAGGGTTACGCTTATATCAAACCTTAAAGAGACTCCAAGGAACCTTGGGGGAAGACTCCGCTTCTTTGTTTCTCCTCCTTGGGAGGATAATCCATTTTTTAATTTAGGAAAAAAGTCCTATCTTGCTGAATGAGTCCTCGGAATTTATCGCTTTTTGTTGTATTACTTTTAAGGGGGAGTATAGGA
>JASEJH010000093.1:1302-6338 GCA_030016455.1 Thermoanaerobacteraceae bacterium | reverse complement strand
GGTATATCTCCACCACGCTGGCCTACGACTACGAGCCGATTTACGCGATGGGCCCGATGCTGGGATTAGACTCGACCACGAAGGTTTACGCCCTCCTGGAGGCGGTGGAGGCCCTCGGCCTGGACGTCATTTCCACGGGCGTGGCGCTGGCGTGGGCGACGGAAGCCCTGGCGCGGGGCACCGTCACCGAGAAAGAAACCCTGGTGCCGCTGCGCTTCGGCGAGGAGACGGGTTACGTTGCGGCGGTGCACCATCTCGCCTCCCCGCCGAACGACTTCTACCGCGATTTGGGAAAGGGGCTGTCCTTTGCCGCGTCCCGCTACGGCGGCGAGGACTACGCCCTGGTCCTCGGCGGGCACGAGATGGCCGGGTACCACACCGGCTACGGCTTCCTTCTCGGGCACAGCGTCGGAGCGCGCCACTCGCACCTCTGCAACGCCGGTTACGCGTTCGACCAGAAGCACGGCGCCGGCTTCGCCGACGCGGAACTGGTCGAGTACCTGATCGGCGAGGAGGAGTGGCGCAACGTGCTGAACTCGCTCGTTGTCTGCCTCTTTGCCCGCGGGGTCTACACGCCGGAGACCGTCGCCCGGGCGCTCGACTCCATCGGTCTGACTCTGTCGCCGGAAGAGCTGAAGGGCTTGGGGCGGGAAGTCTTCCGCTTAAAGTGGGAGGTAAAACGGCGCTTTGGGTACAGCCTGGAGAGCATCCGGATTCCGAAGCGCTATTTCGAGACCCCTTCGGGAAGCGGCCGGCTGGAGCCCGAGCGCTTCCAGCGGCTGCTCGAACTCTACCGGAAGCGGCTTGCGGCCGAGTTGGAAAATGCCTGAATAGCGCCAACCGGTTGGTGCTGAGTTCCGCACACCTAAAACAGGACCGAATGCATTAATCAAATAAGCTGGTGCGGGGCACCCTAAGTCAAGAGGTGAAACCGGTCATGCGCGATACAATTGTCCTGGGTTTAGTTGGCGGGTTGATAGGAAATGCTGCGAAGGATCTCTCGAATTTTCTGATCTACCGGGCGGGCAAGACCGAACTGCTTTACGGACACTATGCAGCATCAATGATTTCCGCGCCGGAAGAGGTGCGTGAAAAAGGTCATTTCGTAGCCGGACAAGTGGTAGATATGGTGATTGGAGCGATATTAGGTGTTCCTATAGTCTTGTTGTTCAAGAAAACGGGAAAAGACAATCATTTGCTTAAGGGAGCGGGGTTGGGCTTGCTGTTATGGGAGGCTTTATATGCTGTGGGACCCAATCTCGGGATCTTGTCTGTAAAACCCCATATGGCAAAAACTCATTTTTCTGCGTTATGGAGCAACCTTCTTTACGGTGTCACAACGGCGCAAGCGATTGTTTCGCTTGCCGACCCCGGGCTGTTTCCCGACCAGCAGCGGCGGAGGGGGTTTTCCCCTTCCGTATCTCGCTCCCGGAAGCGCATTCTTTTGTCCGGGAAACGCACCGTATCAGAAACTTCGAGCTTTGAAACCCCTGTAAAACAGCGGAATTGGACCCCAACGCAGATTCGGCCTTGACAAGCGGCGGTTACCTAAGATTGCTTTTTCTTGTCTTTCAGTAAGTTTCGCAGCACTTTTAGGTTTTCCACGTCCTCTTTCATATCCGGGCCTTTCGGGGTTTCCAGCACCATCGGCAGCTTCCGGAAACGGGGGTCGTTCAGCAGGAGACGAAAGGCTTCGAGGCCGAGCTTTCCTTTTCCGATGTGTTCGTGCCGGTCTACGCGGCTGCCCAGGCCGCCCCGGGAATCGTTCAGGTGGACCGCTTTGAGGCGGTCGATCCCGATGATTTTATTGAAGGCTTCGAAGGTTGCGGCAAAGGCCTCCGGCGTCCGGATGTCGTAGCCGGCGGCGAAGGTGTGGCAGGTGTCGTAGCACACGCCGAGCCGCTCCGGGTGAGCGCAGTTTTCAATCAGCCAGGCCAGGTGTTCGAAGCGGTGCCCCAGGGTCGCACCCTGGCCCGCAGTGGTTTCGAGCAGTATCATCACCCCGGAACCTTCGGTCCGCTTCAGGATCTCGTCGAGCGCCACCCTGATCCGGTCGAGCCCTTCTTCCTCCTCCGTGCCGGCCCCAGGGTGGGTCACCAGGTAGGGGAGTTCCAGGGCGGCGCACCGCTCCATTTCCTCGATGAAGCTCGCGGTTGACTTGGCCCAGAGGTCGTCGTCGGACGCGCCGAGGTTGATCAGGTAAGAAGTATGTGCGAATACAGGGCTGATGCCGCTTTCTTCCCGGGCGCGCTTAAAGCGCGACACTTCTTCGGCGGTGAGCGGCCTGGCCCGCCACTGGCGGGCGCTTTTGGTGAAGATCTGGATGGTTTCGCAGCCGATGCTTTTTCCGCGCGCTACGGCCTGGTCCACGCCGCCGGCGATGGACATGTGGGCGCCGAGCAGGGGCATAGGATCACCTCTCGGGTATAGAATTCAGGGTCCAGATTTCAGAAGCCAGAATTCAGAATTCAGGAGCCAGAAAGCATTAAGCTTTTTGGACCATTTCTTTTTGGGTCTTGCTTTTGGCTATCCTAATGTCTGCCTGTGTGGCTGCTTTGCAAAAGGATAAAACCGGGCAGTTCCCGCACCGCGGCGCCCGCTTCAGGCAAACGTGGTGTCCCAGAGCGTCGAGCTGGGCGTGGTATTCGTTAAAGAGTCCCGCGTCGTGCGGGAGGTGCCGCATGAAAAACGCCTGCATCTCGGCGTAGCGCGCCCGTTCGGGAAAGATACCCAGCCGGTAAAAGATGCGGTGGGTGTATGCGTCGATTACGAAAATGGGTTTCTCCGCCGCGTAGAGGATGATGCAGTCGGCGGTCTCCGGCCCGATGCCGCGGATTGCGAGCAGCCGTTTGCGCAAAGGCCCGGTTTCCTGCGCCAGGAAAAGGGACAGGTTCCCGCCGAACTCCTCGACCAGCACCCGGCAAAAATCCTTGAGCTTCTGCGCTTTCTGGAAGTGATAACGCGCCGGGCGCAGGACCGCTGCGAGTTCTTCCTCCGGCGCGGCGAGGAGCCGCCCCGGTTCGAGCCAACCCCGGTCCTTGAGGTTGGCGATGGCCTGAGCCGCCCCCTTCCAGGCGACGTTCTGGGTGAGGATGGCGCCGACGATCATTTCGAACGGTGTCTCAGCCGGCCACCAGTGCCGGGGGCCGAAATGGTCGTAGAGCCGCTGGTAGATATCGAGCAACAGTTCCCGCATTTCCAAAGTACCGTGCGGCGAGTTCAGGCTTCCTCCAATTTTGCTGTTGCGGCAGCCGCCAGTTTGCCCACCGTAGTCTCGATCATCTGCCCGTTTATGTGTATTTTAACGCTCCCGGCGTCGTCCGCAAGCGCCTTCAGGTCCGCAACGGCTTCCGCCGCGCCGATTTCTCCCAGAGCCCAGGCCGCGTGTCCCCGCACCGCCGGGTCCGCGCTCCGCAGCAGGGGGAGGATTTCCGGCACCGCTTCCCGCACCAAGTCGGGCCTGACGCTCCCGATCCGGCCGAAGGCCCAGGCCGCACCCGCCTGGAGGTAAGGCTCGTCCAGGACGTTCAGCAAGATCAGCGCGTTTTCCCCGAAAACCTCCGGTGCGCGGGCGACTGCTTCGCCGACGGCGGGTGCCACGAACCGCCCGCTCGTTCCCGACTCGTCGTTGAGCGCCCAGAAGAGACGGCGCATCCGGTCCCGGCACAGCTCCTCTTCTGTGCCGGCCAGTACGGCGACGGCGCGGCCAAACCCTTCCACGGCCTGCCACGCCAGGTCCTCTTCCGGCAGGTAAAGCGCCCGGATGAGCGCGCCCAGAACGCGCGGGTTGACCCGGGCTTCGGCTTCGAGCCGCCGCCAGTCCCCTGTGCGCAGGATGGATTCGATTTCCGTTTTCATACCGTTTAAATTCGCGGCCCGGCGGCAGAACCCTCTTTAGCTGAAGATTTCTTTGAGGCGTTCCAAACAACAACGCCGGCCGGTGTTTGAAGGTCTGCGAATTGCTCCCGGCCAAACCGCGGAAAAGGAGGGTGGCCCCACCGGCCGCGCCCAAACCAGGCGGCGGCCACCCGGTCCGGGCGTCCCGGTTTGCCCGCGACACCGTAAGTTGGCAGTTCCGGGCCCCGTGGAAAAGCCTTAACGGGACCCGTGCGGTGTGTTATGATATTGGTTGTTGGAGGTTGGAGAATTGACCGTCAGACAGGTTGCCCTGGAGGATGTGGCGACCGGCAACGGAAAAAAGCCGTATTTCAGGCTCCGCATGCTGGCGGCGCTGCAGCACCGCAACTACCGCCTTTACTGGACGGGCCAGTGCGTTTCCTTTATCGGCACCTGGATGCAGAACGTGGCGCAGGCCTGGCTGGTCCTGGAGCTGACCCGCTCCGCCTTCCTGCTCGGGCTGGTAGGCGCGGCGCAGTTTGCGCCGATTCTGTTCTTCACGCTTTTCGGCGGGGCGATTGCCGACCGGGTGCCCAAGCGGAGCCTGATTATCACCACCCAGGCGGGGATGATGATCCTGGCCCTGGCGCTGGGCCTGCTCGTGCTCACCGAGGCGGTGCGGTACTGGCACGTACTGGTTTTCGCCGCGCTGATGGGTACGCTTAACGCCGTTGACATGCCGGCGCGCCAGTCCTTCATTATCGAACTGGTCGGTAAGCAGGACCTGATGAACGGGATCGCCCTGCACTCTTCGCTGTTCAACGCGGCCCGGGTGGTCGGCCCGGCGCTGGGCGGGCTCGTGATCGCCCGCTTCGGCTTGGCTGCTTGCTTCCTGGTGAACGCTGCCAGCTTCGTGGCCGTGCTGGTACAGCTCTTCCGCGTCCGGGTGCCCGGCCGGAGCCAGGCGCGGAGCGGCCGGGTATTGGGGGAAGTGGTGGAGGGTCTCCGGTACGTGCGCCGGACCCCGCCCATTTTCATGCCCGTGCTGCTGCTGGCTGTAGTGAGCGTTTTTGCCATCAACTTCAACGTCCTGGTGCCGGTGCTGGCGCGGGAAACACTGCGGCAGGGCGCGGAAGGCCTGGGCTTTTTGCTGGCCGCCAACGGCGTCGGCGCGCTGTCCGGGGCGCTGACGCTGGCCT
>JASEJH010000093.1:0-1292 GCA_030016455.1 Thermoanaerobacteraceae bacterium | reverse complement strand
CTGAGCCACGGCGGCCCCCGCCGGGTGCTGCTGATCGGCGGTGCCGCCTGCCTTTGCCTGGCCGAGCTGGCGCTTGCGCTCTTCCAGTCGTACTACCTGGCCATGGTCCTGCTGGCCGCGGCCGGCTGGTCCATGATCATCTTTGCCGCCACCGTTAACAGCATGATGCAACTGGCGGCCGAAGACCGCTTCCGCGGGCGGGTGATGAGCGTTTTCACGCTGGTCTTCATGGGTATGGTGCCGATCGGCAACCTGATCAGCGGCTCGCTGGCCCACCTCTGGGGCGCCCCGGCGGCCTTTGGGGCGGGAGCCACCGTCGCTCTGCTCTTCACCTGCGGCCTGGCCTTCCGGTGGCGGGTGCGGGAAAAGGCACAGGCCCGGGCCGTCGGGGCCTGACCAAGGGGCGAGTAAGGGGTTTTACATCCTGAACGCCCCCTGCCGGACAGGACCTCCCAATTTCGGGTGGCCCGGTACATGGTCATTTTTCCGGGCGACATCTCACCCCAACGCCGCACATCGAGATGGAGAACTTTCCCGGGAGGCACTTTACAGAGCAGGCACAAGCAGAATCCTGTGCCGAAGGGCTCACGGTTGTGCCAAGTGCGCCGTAACCCACCCGCAATGAATTACGGCGTAATGCGCCGTAATTCCTGGTTACCTGCAGCCAACGACCTGGCCTCAATCCGCCGCAGCAAGCGGCAGAACCAGTAAAGCGGGCGGGAGCCGGGGCCGGCTTCCCGGAGCAGGGCGGCCGCCGCGGCCTGGAATTCCTGGCACCGGACCTTCGGGTCGGTCAGGTAGAGGGCCGGGAGGCCGCGGACCACCATCCGGTGGAAATGCGGCCGGGGCAGGCCGGCTGCGGCCGCCAGGGCACGCCGGACGAAAAGACGCAGCCGTTCCCCGGCGGTGCCGGCGTCGGGGTAGTAGGAAACGAAGTTCAAGTCGCCGCCGTCCCGGTCCTCGTTTTGGTCAATGAAGTAGTCGAGGAGGATATGCAGCCCGGCGATCCAGGGAAAGTAGGCGCGGCTCAGCGCCGCCGCTTCCTGCGCGGTTAAGCCGGGGCGGGCGGCGGCGGCGAAGAGGGCGAAGACCCCCAGGGTCGAGCCGGCGGCGGCCGCGAACTCCCACCAGTGGAGGTCGGGGTACCGGTTCCGGTGGGGCGCGAACCAGGCGGTCAGGAGCGGCACGCGCCGCGCGACCTCGACGTGTTTGTAAACCTGCAGGTCGCTGTAAAGCTCCGCCAGTTGCCGCACACTTTCTCGGGCTACCGGGTAGGAGGGCAGCGCCGCTAC
>JASEJH010000092.1 GCA_030016455.1 Thermoanaerobacteraceae bacterium | reverse complement strand
CCGCAACAGGTACATCGGGTGCGCCCCGATATGGTCGGTGAAAATGAACTCGGTCCGCATCAACCCGATCCCGTCGAAGGGCAGGTCCTTGTAGCGGGCAATAGCTTCCGGCTCGCCCAGGTTCATGTAAACCTTGGTAGCGGTGACCGGCGCAACCTCCCGCCAGAGGGCACCCTGAACCGCCGGCCCGGAAGCCTGGGCTGCGGGCTGGACGGTGTCGCCCAGAGTCACCCGCCCCTTGTAGACCACACCCCGGGAGGCGTCCACCGTAACCTCCATCCCTTCTTCCAGCACCTTGGTGGCGTTCTTCGCACCCACGATGCAGGGAACACCAAGCTCGCGCGAAACAATGGCGGCGTGACAGGTACGCCCCCCTTCATCCGTGACAATCGCCGCCGCGCGCTTCATCGCCGGCACCATGTCGGGATTGGTCATCACCGTTACCAGGACCGTCCCTTCTTTAACGCGGGTGATATCGGCAAAATCCTTGACCAGGATTACTTCACCCGTAGCCGTGCCGGGAGAAGCGCCCATCCCGCGGACCAGAACCTCCCCGGTTGCGCCTTTTTCGCCCTCGGTATCCTTCGTGGAGGCTGCTTCTTTGCCGAGGGTGGTTACCGGTCGCGACTGCAAGATGTAGAAAGCGCCCTTTTCGTACCCCCACTCGATGTCCTGCGGGAAGTTATAGTGCTGTTCCACCTTGATCAACTGGTCGGAAAGCGTAAGGATTTCTCCGTCCGCAAGACACTGCCGCTCCACGTAATCCGGCCCCAGGAACTTCGCGACTTCCACCTCCACGGTCCCCTGGGATGAATCCGGGTCCGCGACGATCATCACCGTTTTGGCAGCCACCTCTTTGCCGGTGATGCGGCGGGAGGTCTTGTCCACCACGTACTCATCCGGCGTCACCTTCCCGGCCACGATCGCTTCGCCCAACCCCCAACTGGCGTTGATCAACAGCTCCTGCCGGTTGCCGGTGACCGGATTGGCGGTGAACGCAACGCCCGAGCGTTCCGATTGAATCATCTTCTGGACCACCGCGCTCAAGTAAACCGTTCCGTGGTCAAAACCCTGCGCCTGCCGGTAAGCCGTGGCCCGGGCCGTCCAGAGGGAAGCCCAGCAGCGCCGGACGTGCTCGAGCACACTGTCCACCCCCACCACGTTCAGGTAGGTGTCCTGCTGCCCGGCGAAGGAAGCCTCAGGCAGATCCTCGGCCGTCGCCGAACTCCGCACCGCCACGCGGGGCGGCTTGCCTTTTCCCCCGAGCTTTTTGTAGGCCGCCGTGACCTCGTCGGCGATTTCCGCCGGCATGGGGGTCTTCTGGATGAGTTCGCGGATCCGGGCGGTGTTGGCCATTAATTGCTCCAGGTCGTTGACGTCTGTATTGCTGACAATCTCCATGATCTGCGGCGCCAACCCTGTCGTTTCCACGAAGTGTTTGTAAGCCTCAGCGGTCACGCAGAACCCCGGCGGTACCGGGATGCCGACCCTGGTCATCTCCCCCAGATTAGCTCCCTTGCCGCCTACCAGTGCCACATCGTGCCGGCCCAGTTCGTCAAACCACTTGATGAACTTGAAAGCCACTTCCCACTCCCCCTTTATTTCTTGAGTACCTCATGAAACCTTCAACCTTTGAAAAACGAACCTTTAGCTTTGTTCACAACAGAATCTAAAAAACTGTAAGACCACCCTTTACACCGTCAAAACGAGTATAACCAAGGAAAGTGGCGCCGGACCGCAACAAGGCCGGGGTACGTAAGCGCCGGCACTTACCTTTTCAATCTTCAAGGTTGGACCGGCGCTCTGGGCAGGCGTGGAGACTGGAAACCATGCAAGTTCCGCACAACGGGGCTGCATGCCGGACAACCTGATGAAGCCAGACGAAGCTTCTCAACGTCTTTTCACCGCTGGCGCAGGCCCCGATAGTAAACCTCCAACACCTTGCTCGCTGTTTCCTCCACCGCTTTGCCCGTCACGTCAATAATCACGCACCCCAGCCGGTGCATCACGTCCTCGGCATACGCCAGTTCCCTCCGGATCCGCTCCGCATTGGCATACTCCGCGTCCGCGGGCAGCCCCAGCGTTTTTAACCTTTCCTGCCGGATCGAAAACAGGTAGTCTGGCTGAATTGTCAAACCCACCAGCCGGTGCGACGGGACCGAAAAAACCTCGTTGGGAACCGGCACTTCCGGAACCAGCGGGACGTTGGCGGCCTTGATTCTCTTGTGCGCCAGGTACATGCAGAGCGGCGTTTTACCGGTCCGAGAAACCCCCAGCACCACCACGTCGGCCTCGGTGATTCCGCGGGGGTCTCTGCCGTCGTCATATTTTACGGCGAACTCGATCGCCTCCACCCGTGCGAAATACTCCTCGTCCACTTTCCGCATCAGGCCCGGTTCGAAACGTGGCTCCCGGCCCGTAATCCGCCGCAGCGCGTCAAGCACCGGCCCTAAGATGTCCACGGCCGGCAAGCCGTGGCGTTTGGCCTCGGCAAGCAAAATCTCACGCAGGTGAGGCATTACCAGGGTGAAGATGATCACCCCTCCTTCTTCCGCCGCCTGCGCTACAATCGCGGGGATTTCTTCCGGGTGGCTTACGTAGGGAATCCTGCGGATTTCCGCGTTCCCGGCGTCAAACTGGCTGACTGCCGCACGTCCGACCAGTTCCGCCGTTTCCCCGATCGAATCCGAAACGATGTAGATTACCGGCTGCACCTTTTCCCGGGGAACCGCCAAGACCTCTACCGCCTTTCACCAATTTCTACAAAAAGCCGGGTTGCGTTCGTTTTGCTGAACCGACCCACCACCTGCAAGGCGCCCGCGGGGTCGTCCGCAGGCTCCACCACCGGTAGCGCGTCTATTTCATGCACTACGAGCTTGCGGGCGGCCTCCCAGGCAAGCTCATCCGGCGAGGTCGTAATTATCTTTGGCATCCGCGTCATGACGACGCTCACCGGAAGCACCCGGATGTCCTGAGCGCCCAGCGCCACCTTCAGGAGGTCCTTCCGTGAGATCACGCCTTCCAAAAGGCCCTTTTCCCGGACCACAAAAATCGTCCCTACGTCCTCCAGGAACATCGTGATGATGGCGTCGTAAACTGAAAGCTGATCACCCACCACGACGGGCCGGGACTGGATATCCCGCACCTTGAAGCGGCGGATCTTGCTCGCGACCACCTCGCCGAGAGACTTGCCGCTGTAGTAGTAGCCCACGCGCGGGCGGGCCTCCAGCAGACCGGCCATGGTGAGAATGGCCAGGTCGGGGCGCAACGTGGCCCGTGCAAGCTTGAGGCGCTCCGCGATCTGCTCGCTGGTAATCGGTCCTTCCGCCTTCACAATACCCAAAATAGCCTCCTGTCTACGGGTTAGCTCCAAAACCCTCCCCCCAACTTAGTTGCCAAGCCTGTCTGTTTACCAGAACCGCCTCGGAACCCCACCTGAATCTATACACAATTGTGTCATACTAATTGCTGATCGGCAGCAAAAGTAGAACACTTTAATCTGAATTACTCTGCCACGCAACTTTTTTCCTGCTGCCGGCTTGAAAGTCCCGGCGAAAAATTTCCCCGGGGCCGTAATGCCGGCTTAATCCTTCCGCAAGACCGGGATTCTGGTCAAATCCGCCACCTGGTGCACTAAGCGTACCACCGCCTGCAGGAGGGCAAGCCGGTTTTCGCGCCGCACCGGGTTCTCGTCCATTACCAGCACCGCGTCAAAGAATGCATCCACCGGCCCCCGGAGCGTACTCAGATGCCCCAGAGCGTCCCGGTAGCGGCGTCCGGTCACCGCCTCCATCACCACGGGCCGCAACCGCTCCACCGCTTCATACAAGCGGTGCTCAGCCGGATCCACGAAATGTGCCGGATCGGGCTCCCCGCCGGGTGCCCCGCGGGAAAGGTTCGCCGCCCGGGTGTAGGCCGTGTGCAGGTCGAAAAATCCCGGCTCTTCCAGAAAATCCTGGAGGGCCGACGCTCGCCGATAGGCGGCATCAAGGTCGTCGGCACCCGCAGCCAGAACCGCCTCGGCAACCTCGGGTACGACGCCCCGCTCCCCGAAAATCACGCGCAGGCGCTGCTTGAAGAACTCCGACAGGTCCGCCAGGACTTCCCCGACCTCCCGTTTCAGCCGGTCCCGGTACTCTGCGTGCGCCCGGCGAATCAGGTCGGACAGCAAAAAGCGCAGCCCGCCTTCCAGCACGATGTGGCAGATGCCGAGTGCCTGGCGCCGCAGGGCATAGGGGTCCTGCGACCCGGTGGGGATGAGGCCGATACCGAAACACCCCACCAAGTTGTCGATCTTGTCGGCGATGCTCAGGATTCTTCCCGGAACCGTTTCCGGCAGCTTGTCGCCGGTAAAGCGGGGCAGGTACTGCTCGTAAAGCGCCGTAGCCACCGCCTCCGGCTCCCCGTCTTTGAGCGCGTACTCCCGGCCCATCACGCCTTGGAGCTCCGGGAACTCGTAGACCATGCTTGTCAGCAGGTCCGCCTTGGAAAGCAGGGCGGCCCGGGAAGCGGCTTCCGCCTCTTCCGGGCTCACCTTGAGCGGTATGCTGAGGTACTGCACCAGGGCAACCAACCGCCGGGTCTTGTCGTAAAGGGTCCCCAGTTCCTCCTGGTAAACCACCTTTTTTAACCCCTCGACCCGGCTGGATAGAGAAACAAGGCGGTCTTCGTGGTAGAAAAACGCGGCGTCCGCCAGCCGCGCCCGGAGCACCTGCTCGTTTCCCTTGCGAATGGTCTCTGTATGCTCCGGCGCGCTGTTGTGCACGGCAATAAAGCGCGGCAGCAGGCGGCCGTCCTTTCCGTAAACCGGAAAGTACCGCTGGTGCTCGCGCATCGCGGTGACCAGGACCGCCTCGGGCAGTTCAAGGTACTTCTCCGGAAACCTGCCGCAAAAGGCCGTCGGGTACTCCACCAGGTTGACCACGTCGTTCAGCAGTTGCTCGTCCGGCGGTACGGCACCGCCGGCAGCGGCGGCCAGTATCTGTAACTGCTCCTGGACGATCTGCCGCCGCTCGGCCGGGTCGACCACCACGAAATTCTCCGCCATCCGGGCGAAGTAGTCCGCGGGGTCCTTCACCGCCACCGCCCCCCGGGAGAGAAAACGGTGCCCCCGGGAGATGTGGCCCGGCCGCAGCCCGTCGAGCGAAAAATCCACCGCCGCGTCCCCGTAAAGCGCCACCAGCCAACGGATCGGCCGGATGAAGCGGAGTTCTTTGTCTCCCCAGCGCATCGGCTTGGCAAAAGAAAGGCCGGTGATCAGCCGGGGGCAGACCTCCGCCAGTGTTTGGAGCGCCGGCTGGCCGGGCTCTTCCTTCACGGCGAAAACGTACTCCGTCTCCCCCACCGGCCGGACAACCAATGCATCCACGTCAATCCCCTGGCTTCTGGCGAAGCCGGTTGCGGCTTTAGTCGGCCGTCCCTGGGCGTCGAACGCGGCCCGGCGGGGTGGACCCTTAATCTCCCGCACCAGCGGTTTCTGCTTCTCGGCCACCCCCGCCACGAAAAGCACCAGCCGCCTGGGGGTCCCGTAGGTTTTCAGCGCCCCGTGTTCCAGCCTCGCTGCAGCGAGAAGCGCTGCCGCCTTTTCGCCCAGCTCTGTCAGCGTTTCCGTCAGGAAGCGCGCTGGAATCTCCTCGGTGCCAATCTCCAGCAAGAAATCCCGCATTTCTCTTCCTAACCCCCCGTGTATGGCTGCGGCCGAACCCCGCCAGCCGCTTTATCTGTTTTTCAGGCCCCGGTTGCGGCCGGGGCCGCACCGGCGCAACGGTCGCTCTGCTGCAAAAGCGGGTAGCCCAGTTCCTCCCGCTGGCGAAGGTAGGCCTGCGCGCAGGCCCGGGCCAGCGCCCGGATCCGGGCGATAAACCCGGTGCGTTCCGTGACGCTGATGGCGCCCCGCGCGTCCAGGAGGTTGAAGGTGTGCGAGCACTTGAGCACATAATCGTACGCCGGCAGGACCAGCCCGGCCTCAAGCGTCCGCCCCGCCTCTTTTTCGTAACCTTCAAACAGGGTGAAGAGGAAATCGGTGTCGGCCACCCGGAAGTTGTAGTGCGAGTGCTGCACTTCCCCCTGGTGGTGGATGTCCCCGTAGGTAACCGCCCGGTGCGTCCACGCACCGCCGGAAGGGGGGTCGTTTTCATTTCCGGCTCCTGCGACGGACGGCTCCGCCCACCGGATGTCGAAAACGCTGTCCACCCCCTGGAGAAAAAGGGCGATCCGCTCCAGCCCGTAGGTGATCTCCGCCGGTACCGGCCGCAGGTCGTACCCGCCGCACTGCTGGAAATAGGTGAACTGCGTGATCTCCATGCCGTCGAGCCAGACCTCCCAGCCCAGCCCCCAGGCGCCGAGGGTCGGCG
>JASEJH010000091.1 GCA_030016455.1 Thermoanaerobacteraceae bacterium | reverse complement strand
GTCCGCTTCAGGTAGTGTACCAGGAGCTGGTAGGCTTCTTCCTCTTTAACCAGGGAAACGGCACGCATTCCGAAGCTGGAAAGGTTGTTAAGACGGTTAAAGGTTTCCTTGATGTCCAAGCGCATTCTTTCCGCTGCTTCTACGATGCCCTGAAATTCGGCGTAACAGGGCGGGTCGATCGGGCGGTCGTAGTCCCCTTTAGCGATTGCTATCAGAGTATTGGAAATGTTGTGCAGCGGGCTTAACCACCGGCTGAAAGCGAGGCTGATGAACAAACTGAGGATAACGATCAGACCTGCGAGCACGGCCATTTTGCTGAGCATCAGGGTTTGAATCATGTGACGGATGCTGGTCGTATCCGGGACGCAGCTCTTCAAAATGGAGGTTGTTGCATAAAACGCCACCAGGGCGTATACAACCAGGACTATTACCAGGAGTATTATGATCTGGGCACGAAGCGATTTCAACGGCATAACGGACCTCTTCCGTACTATTTCTGTTGAGATACCAAGATTAATTGTAACCTTCTACCATGAGGGGCTTCAAGTATTCTTTTCCGATCAAAAGCTTTAATTTCGGCGGATATTTTCGTAATACAAGCTCTAAGGGAAAACGCCCTTTCAAGCTTATTTTCGACGGTTGGTTATTCTTGGGGTTCAGAAAAACTTCCTCACATAACTAAATACACAACGTCGCCGGCATTTTTTTGAGGGCATCTGTACCATTTTGTCGAAATTCTCAGCAAAGCTGTTTCCCCAGCCTGCCCGGTCTCCCTCTTGACTTCACCTAAATCTTGAGGCATAATTAAGCTGTTACCAGAAGGAGCGGGATGTAGCTCAGCTTGGCAAGAGCGCACGGTTCGGGACCGTGAGGTCGCAGGTTCAAATCCTGTCATCCCGACCATTTTTTTAGAACCTTGTTTGTATCTAAATTCACAATGTTTTGTAGGAGGGGGAGAAGCGTGAACCTGTTAATCATGGGGCCACCCGGGGCGGGCAAAGGGACACAGGCGGTCGAGGTAGCGAAGGAACTCAAGATTCCCCACATCTCTACGGGAGATATGCTGCGTGAAGCGGTCAAACAGGGCACCGAGATGGGGAAAAAAGCCAAGGAGTACATGGACAAAGGACAGCTCGTTCCGGACGAGGTAATCATCGGTGTGGTCAGGGATCGGCTCGGACAACCGGACTGCAAGGCGGGCTTCCTTCTGGACGGCTTTCCGCGGACACTACCGCAGGCGGAGGCGCTTGACGAAACGCTGAAGAACGTGGGAATCAAAATCGACGCCGTGATCAACATCAACGTCCCCCGGGAGAGGATCGTGGCGCGGATAACGGGCCGGCGAGTCTGCCGTGCGTGCGGGGACACCTATCACGTGGTGAACAAGCCCCCGCAAGAAAGCGGGAAATGCGACAAGTGCGGCGGGGAACTGTACCAGCGGAGCGACGATACGGAAGAAACGGTCAACAAGCGTCTGGACGTTTACGAGGCTCAAACCCAGCCGCTGCTTGATTACTATGGCCGGCAAGGATTGGTCAAGGACATCAACGGAGATCAGGAGATCGGCAAGGTCCTCCAGGATATCCTGGATACCCTGAAGCAGATAAAGGGTTAGTTTATAGGGTTGTTTCTGAAGACAGTTGCTTTACCGCAATGGCGTGTGTTGAGGCCCGGCTTCATAATTGAAGCGCCGGCCTTTTTCTTCGCTTGGGGCCGAGTATTTGTTTTTTAAAGAGGGTGGAAACGGTGCTGGCGGTTGATATTCCCGGGCGCGGCATCCTCGAACTGAAACAGCTTGTGCTTGATTTTAACGGCACCTTTGCGTGCGACGGCAAGGTTCTACCCGGCGTGGTGGAGCGGCTGAACGCCCTGGCGGAAAACCTGACGGTGCACATCTTTACGGCGGATACCTTCGGGACGGCGCAGGAAGCGTGCGCGGGCATCCGGGGGAAGATTACGGTGCTGAACGAGCCGGTAGTCGGCCCCGAAAAAGAACGTTACGTCAAAGAATTAGGTCCGGCCAACACTGTCGCGGTAGGCAACGGAGCCAATGACGTGTTGATGCTCCGGACGGCTGCGCTGGGGATTGTGGTCTGCGGACCGGAGGGAGCGGCAGTTGAAGCCCTGGAAGCAGCCGACATCGTGGTGACGGAAATCAACGCCGCGCTTGACCTGCTGCTCAATCCCAAGCGCCTGGTGGCCACCCTGCGTCGTTGATTTTGGAGCAGCAGCAGGAGTACGCAAAATTCTGTCGAAATGGGTTAGGAAAGTCGCCGGACCCGGCTTAAAGGGGAGAGGAATAAAATGGAGCGGCGCTGTATCCTTTGCGGGCGGAAGTTCGAAACCGATGCGCTTGAAGACGTGATTGCCGAGGAGGAGGCGGAGGACATCTTCGCTCCGCCGAAAAAACCGGCTTCAGTCTGCCCGCTTTGTCAGGCTAAGCTGAAGCACGAGGCCGAAGAGTCACAAAAGACCCCAAAACCGATGTGAAACGCGATAAACATAAGGGGGTTCTGCCGTGCCGGAACACCGGCGGTGGCCGTTATTCGGCATCCTCGGATTATTTGTTGTTCTTTACTTTCTTTTTAGCAGTGGAGCGCGCTTTTATACCGACTGGCTTTGGTTCTCGTCTCTGGGGTATCAGAACGTCTTCCTGAAAATCTTTCTGACCGAGGCGGGTTTAAAAGTAGCCGGCGGGGTGCTTTTCTTTGCCTTTCTGTATTTCAACCTGTTTTTTACCCGCCGGTACATTTTAGAGGCCTTCAAGGTCCGTTTCCAGGGCGAAGCCACGCTTGAGCCCGACCAGTGGTACCGGTTACTGGGCCCGCGCTTGTTGAACCTGGTGTTCCTTTTGGGCAGCGCTGTCGCGGCCCTGATGTTTTCGGCGCTTTTAAGCGACAGGTGGGTGGTCCTTCAACAGTACTTGAACCCGGCAAATTTCGGCGTTGCGGACCCGTTTTTCGGCAAGGATGTCGCGTTCTACCTGTTTAAGCTTCCTTTCTACCTGCTGCTTTACCAGTTGAGCTTCGGCGCCGTGGTATTTACCACGGTGGTGGTGTTGCTGGTTTATCTTGGCATCGATCCCCTGAAGGGTTTCGGGTTCTGGCGCTCGCCGGGTGCGCTCCGGCACCTGGCTTTTTTAGGAGCGCTTCTTTTCGGCTTGAAGGCCTGGGGGTATTACCTGCACCAGTTCCTGCTCTTTTACTCGGAGCGGGGAACAATCTTTGGTCCCGGGTACACCGACATCCACGCCAGTTTGCTGGCGATCCGGATTTTGTTCGTTCTGGCCCTGATCCTTACGCTGGTGGCTGTTTACGGCGGGATACGCGCCTCGCTCCGGCCGGCGCTTTACGGGTTGGGGTTGCTCATTGCGGTTTCGTTTGGTGCGGGATTAGTTTACCCGGCCCTCCTGCAAAAAGTCGTGGTGGAACCGAACGAACTCGAGCGCGAGCGTCCCTATATCGAAAAGGCGATCGCTTTTACGCGCATGGCTTATAACCTGGACAAGATCGAACGGCGCCAGTTTCCGGCGGGGAAAACGCTGCAGCCCGAAGATATCGAAGAAAACCAGGATGCCTTTACCAACGTGCGCCTCTGGGACTGGCAGCCGCTCAAGCAAACTTACAGTCAGCTTCAAGAGATGCGGCTTTACTACCAGTTCCACGATATTGACGTTGACCGCTACCAGGTTAACGGTCAGTACCGCCAGGTGATGCTGGCGGCACGGGAACTGGCCCAGGACCAGTTGCCGGCGCAGGCCCAGACCTGGGTCAACCGGCACCTAAAGTATACGCACGGTTACGGGATCGCGATGAGTCCGGTGAACGAGGTGACTCCCGAAGGACTGCCGCGCTTCTTCTTTAAAGACATTCCGCCACAAACCGACACCGACCTGAAACTCACCCGGCCGGAGATTTACTTCGGCGAGGTCAAAGCACCTTACGTGATCGTGAATACCAAGACCGGGGAGTTCGACTATCCCAAGGGAGACGAAAATGTCTATACCCGCTACCAGGGGAAGGGCGGCGTTCCGATCAAGAATGTCTGGCGGCGGCTGGCCTTTGCGGTTTCTTTCGCCGATTACCGCCTGCTTTTGTCCGGCGACATCACTCACGAGTCCCGGGTACTTTATTACCGGGATATCGAGACCCGGGTCAAGAAGATCGCGCCCTTTTTGCGCTTTGACCACGACCCCTACGTGGTGGTGGCGGACGGGCGGCTGTTTTTCCTGTGGGACGCCTACACCGCCTCCCGCTGGTTTCCGTATGCCGAGCCCGAGGGGGAATTCAATTACATCCGGAACGCCGTCAAAGTGGTAGTTGATGCGTATAACGGAAAGGTCAACTTCTACCTGAGCGAGCCGGACGACCCTTTGGGCAAAAGCTTCAGCCGCATCTTTCCGGGGCTGTTTAGACCTCTGGAAGAAATGCCTCCGGAAGTATTAAGACACATCCGGTACCCGGAAGACCTGTTTCTGATTCAGGCCAGAAAATACGCGGTTTATCACATGCAGGACCCGCAGGTTTTCTACAATAAGGAAGACAAGTGGGTCCTGCCGACGGAGCTGTTCGGTACCGAGGAGGTCAGGGTCGAACCCTACTACATCATCACCCGGCTACCCGGTGCAGAGCGGCCGGAATTCATGCTGATCATCCCCTTTACTCCTCAGAACAAGAAAAACATGATCGCGTGGCTTTCCGCGCGCTGTGACGGGGAAAACTACGGTCGCCTGCTGGTTTACGAATTCCCGAAGCAGGAACTGGTTTTCGGGCCGATGCAAGTGGAGGCCCGGATTACGCAGGACGCCCAGATTTCCCAGCAGATAACCCTTTGGGACCAGCGCGGCTCGCGCGTCATCCGGGGCAATCTCCTGATCATTCCCGTCAAGGACGCCCTGATCTACGTCGAACCGCTCTACTTACAGGCGGAACAATCGCGAATGCCCGAACTCCGCCGGGTGATCTTGGTTCACGGCGACCGGATCGTGATGGAGTCGTCGCTGGCAGCGGCCCTGGAGAAGGTATTCACAGGCCGCGTATCGCCCGAGCTGCCTCCGGCCGAAGACCGGGAGGAGAGAACGGTGCCGGAACTGGTGCAGGAAGCGAGCCGGGCCTATAAAGAGGCGGAGGAAGCGCTGAAGAAGGGCGACTGGAGCGGTTACGGACAGAATCTGGAGCGGCTGAAAGAGGTCTTAGAAGAACTGGAGGAGTTGACCCGTCAAGGATAACTTGCAGGGAGGGGAAGAGATGCCGCGAAGGGTGAATATTAAACGGATCGGCATTCTCACCGGGGGTGGCGATGCTCCGGGTTTGAATGCGGTCATCAGGGCGGCGGTCAAGGTTGCCGTCCGCGAATTCGGCCTAAGCGTGATCGGCTTTGAAGACGGTTTTGGAGGGCTCATCGAGGGCCGGGTGCGCCGCCTAACGGAGAGAGACGTGATCGGCATTTTGCCCCGGGGCGGAACCATTTTGGGAACCACGAACCGTGACAACCCGTTTCATTATGCCGTAAAGGAAAATGGTAAAATAGTCTATAAAGACGTTTCCGACCGGGTCCTGGCGAACATTGCTGCGCACAACATTGACGGGATGGTGATCATCGGCGGGGACGGCAGCCTGAAGATCGCCAACGAGCTGTGGAAGCGCTTCAGCCTGCCGGTAATCGGCGTGCCGAAGACCATTGACAACGACATCGCCGCCACCGACCAGACTTTCGGTTTTGACACCGCCCTGACTA
This sequence comes from Thermoanaerobacteraceae bacterium, assembly GCA_030016455.1. Lineage (GTDB taxonomy): Bacteria > Bacillota > Desulfotomaculia > Desulfotomaculales > Ammonificaceae > Yes71-27. The sequence goes on along the minus strand of JASEJH010000091.1, from coordinate 659 downwards.
CTGCTACCGAGGCGATAGACAAGCTGCATACCACCGCGGAGTCGCATAACCGGGTCATGGTTCTGGAAGTGATGGGGCGTTACGCCGGCTGGATCGCCCTGCACGCCGGGGTTGCGGGTGGTGCCGATGTGATCCTGATCCCGGAAATCCCGTTTACGATCGAAAAGGTCTGTGACAAGGTCGTCGAGCGGCAGAAGGCGGGGAAAAAGTTCAGTATTATTGTTGTAGCCGAAGGGGCGGCGCCCGCCGGCGGCCAGCCGGTGGTGAAAAAGGTGGTGGAGGGAAGCTTCGAACCGATACGCTTGGGCGGCGTGGGGCACCTGGTAGGAGAGCAGGTGGAGAAAGAAACCGGCATGGAAACCAGGGTTACGGTTCTCGGGCATTTGCAGCGGGGCGGCAGTCCTACCCCGTTTGACCGGATTCTCGCCACCCGCTTCGGCGCTGCGGCCGTCAACTTTCTGATGGAAGGACGGTACGGCGAGATGGTATGCCCCAGAACCCCGGATATAGGCTCGGTACCCCTGGCGGAAGCCGTGGGGGCGATGCGCCGGGTTGCCCTGGGCAGCGACCTTCTGCGTGCGGCGAGGCAGATGGGGATAAGCTTTGGCGATTAAGCAATTATTTTCCCGCATAAACGAGCAGGAATTTGAGAATATGTA
>JASEJH010000090.1 GCA_030016455.1 Thermoanaerobacteraceae bacterium | reverse complement strand
CGGGTGACGCCTGGAAGCTGTTGTTCAAAGGCAGGTGCACGGCCAAGTTAGTTTATCGGAAAAGAACGTGGCAAACCTTTTGGAAAGTGTAAAGGCGCTCCTGTTTCGCGCTTTTATTTTTTCGGCAACAGATTCGGCCTTTTTACAAGGATTCCGGTGCGCCGTGCAGAAATAATTTGCAGGAAAGAAACTGCCCGAAAGAGAAGGAGAGGAGCAGCAGCAGTGGTCCGGGAAGAGACGGCGTCCTTAGCCCTCTACCGCCAATGGCGGCCGCAAACCTTTGCCGGGGTTGTCGGGCAGGAGCACGTGACCCGGACGCTCAGGAACGCGCTGGCAAAAGGGAAGGTGGTGCACGCCTATCTTTTTGCCGGGCCGCGGGGCACCGGAAAAACGAGCACTGCGCGCATTCTGGCCAAAGCGCTTAACTGTGTTGCCGGGCCGGCGCCGGAGCCTTGCAACGCCTGCTCCCAGTGCGTGGCGATAACAGCGGGCAGCGCGCTTGATGTTCTGGAGCTTGACGCGGCTTCCCGGCGCGGCATAGACGAAGTGCGGGAACTGCGGGAACGGGTTAAACTTGCCCCGGTAGCCGCCCGGTACAAGGTTTACATCATTGATGAGGCCCACATGCTTACCACCGAAGCCGCGAACGCTCTGCTCAAGACCCTGGAGGAACCACCGCCCGGGGTGGTTTTTGTTCTGGCCACTACCGAACCCCACAGGATGCCGGCCACCATCCTTTCCCGCTGCCAGCGGTTCGACTTTCACCGCCTCCAGCCCGGCCCGATCCGCGCCCACCTGGAGCAGGTGTTAGGGGAATTGCCGGGGCGAGTCACACCGGCGGCGCTTGAGTTGATCGCCCGGGCGGCGGAAGGCAGCATGCGCGATGCGCTGAGCATTCTCGACCAGGTGCTTTCTTTGGGGGAGGGGGAGGTGGACGAGGATACGGTCGCTGACCTCTTAGGGAAGGTGCGCCTGGGGGCCTTGGCCCGGATGGTGGAGCTTTTACGGGAGGGCGATGCCGCGGGAGCGCTCCGGTTGATTCTGGAGGTGGATGCTGCGGGGAAGGACACCGGGTTCTTTATCCGCGACCTGCTGGCGCTGCTCCGGGAGGAGTTGTTGCGCACCGTGGGCCAGGGGGAACCGGTGCCGCCGCACCTGGTGCGCTGCCTGGAGGAGTTTAGCCGGGCGATGGAAGAGACCCGGACGGCAGCGATTAAAACCCTGCCGCTGGAACTGGCCGTCGTGAAAGCGCTTTCCGACGGTCCTGCGCCTCACAGGGCCGGCAGCGGCGAGGAATCCCCCCTGCAAAGGATAAAAGTCGCCTGGCCGGACATCCTTCAAGCAGTAAAGAATGCCAGGCCGGTAACCTTCGGGTATCTCAGCCGCGTGGAACCCGCAGCCGTAGAGGGGCAGTGCCTGAAGGTCGCTCCGGGTGATGCGGCAACAGGCGAAATTCTGATCCAGCAGGAACACCGTGCGGTGGTGGAGCAGGTTCTTTCCCGGTTTTTTGGCGGTAAGTGGAAATTAGAAATTGGCGGTTAGAAGTCGGCGGTTGGAAAAAAAGATGGAATGCCAAAGCGGATTCCTGTCAGCCGATCCGATGGCCGGCGTCTGACGACCGACGACTGTTACGGGAGGTGAGGGGCATTGGACATAAACAAGATGCTCAAGCAGGTCCAGAAACTGCAGGGCGAGATGGCCAGACTCCAGGAGGAACTGGGCGAGAGAACTACGGAAGCCACGGCCGGCGGCGGCGTGGTCCGGGTAGTCGTCAACGGCCGTCAGGAGGTCGTAAGACTGGAAATTAAGCCGGAGGCGGTGGACCCGGAGGACGTGGAGATGCTCCAGGACGTAATCATCGCCGCCGTTAACGAGGCGCTCCGGCAATCTCGGGAAATGGTGGCACGGGAAATGGGACGGCTCACCGGAGGTCTGGGGATCCCCGGACTTGTTTAAAGCGCACTGCACGTTACAACATTACCGCCGAACGGGGAGTGGTGAGGGTGCCTTACGCCCGCCCGGTCGTAAGGTTGATTGAAGAGTTGAAACGCCTTCCCGGGATCGGACCCCGGACAGCCCAGCGGCTAGCGCTGTATCTTTTAAGCGCCCCCCGCGAACAGGCCGAACGCCTTGCGGCGGCCATTAAAGAGGCCCGGGAAAAGGTTGTTTACTGCTCGGTCTGCGGGGACTTTACCGACACGGACCCTTGCAACATCTGTGCGGACCCCGCCCGGGACCACAGCGTCATTTGCGTGGTGGAAGAGCCGCGCGACGTAGCGGCGATTGAAAGGTCGGGAAGCTTCCGGGGGGTCTACCACGTTCTCGGCGGGGCGCTCTCCCCGCTCGACGGGATTGGCCCGGAAAGGTTGCGGATAAAAGAGCTTCTGGCGCGGTTGGAAAAGGGCGGCGTAGCGGAGGTGGTGCTGGCCACCAGCCCGGACACGGAAGGAGAGGCGACGGCGCTTTACCTCCAGCGGCTGCTGGAACCCCTGGGTATGAAGCTCAGTAGGCTGGCTTACGGTTTGCCGGTGGGTGCGGAGATCGAGTTCGCCGACGCCCAGACCATTACCCGGGCGTTCGAGGGGCGGCGGGAGATTAAATAAGAAACAGGTATAATTTACCTCCCCCCGCAATAGATTTGCAGCAGGGATTGTCCCAGTCGAAACTGCAGCATTCTGAAGAGAGAAGTCAGGGCGCAAACCCAAAAACCGATTTTGACTGCCTAACTTCCGGCGCCCGGCTTCTGAAAGGGGAGGTAGTGGTGGACTGGAAGCTCGCGGTTTTAGGCCTGGTCGGTCTTTTCGGCCTTTACCTGGTGGGTAGCGCCCTGGTGGCGCCGTTGCGCCTTCTGATCCGCCTGCTGGTGACGTTTGTCGTGGGCGGTGTTTTGCTGGCGCTGGTCAACCTCTTGGGCGGCATCTTTCACTTCCACATCGCCGTCAACCCGGTAACGATGCTGGCAGCCGGCGCCTTCCCCGTCCCGGGGCTGCTCTTGCTCGGCCTGCTGACGCTTTTCGTCGTGTAGTCAGCTTGACGCTTTCCCGGTTTTGCAGTACCATTAACAATAAATCTCTATAAGAGGTCCGCAGTTTTTACGGTATTGAGGGGCTGGAAACCACTGGTTCTCCATCGCCCTGGAACCACCGGGGAATACGCCGGGGGCGTGGGCTGGCGGCGTCGCGAACGCATGTACGGCGCCCGGCTGCGGGATGCTTTAGTTTGGTCCGCAGGTGGCCAAGCTTTGGCGGCCGCCGCCGAATTGCTTCACCGTCGCCGGAACCCATGCCGGCCGGTTGGAAAGATGAAGGGGGATGCTTATGGCGGATACGGTTGAGATACGGTGGCATGGTAGAGGGGGGCAGGGAACGGTTACGGCGGCCAAAGTGCTGGCGGACGCATGCCTGACCGGCGGGAGGCACGTCCAGGCGTTTCCTGAATACGGTCCGGAAAGATCCGGGGCGCCGCTCAAGGCCTACAACCGGATCAGCTCCAAGGAGCTTCGGATGCACTGCCCGGTGCTTGAACCCCAGGTGGTGACCGTGGTGGACGCCTCGCTGCTTGACAGCGTGGATGTCACGGAAGGGGCCAAGCCGGACGCGGTGTTCATCGTGAATACCGCGAAGGATCCCAAAGAGATCAGGGAAAAATTAGGGGCGAAACCGGGCCAGCGGGTTTTCACGGTTGACGCCACCAGAATCGCGCTGGAAACCATCGGCAGGGCGTTTCCAAACTCACCGATGCTGGGCGCGGTTTGCAGGGTTACCGGTCTGGTCAGCCTCGACCACCTGCTCGAAGACGTTCGAAAAAGTTTTGGCAAGAAGTTTTCCGAGAAGATTATTCAGGGCAACCTCGATGCGGTGAGGCGCGGTTACGAGGAGGTAAAGGAAGGATGAGTGCGAAAGGATGGCGGGAACTGCCCCCGGGAGCGGTGATCCTCGACGCGGGAAACGCGCGCGAACTAAGGACCGGAACCTGGCGGACGACTTCCAGGCCGGTATGGGAGGAAGAAAACTGCAGCCAGTGCCTTTTGTGCTGGCTTTATTGCCCTGATATGGCCGTGATCGTTAAAGACGGAAAGATGGTGGGTATAGATTACGATTACTGTAAGGGTTGCGGTATATGCGCCCTCGAGTGTCCCGGAAAGAAGGGACGGAAGGCCATTACCATGGAGGAGGAAAGGAAATAATGGCAAGGGTAGCTGCGGTAACCGGAAACGAGGCGGTGGCCGAGGCATTGCGGCAGATAAACCCGGACGTTTGTGCCGCCTATCCGATTACGCCCCAGACGGAGTTGATGCAGCGCTTCGCAGCTTTTGTCTCCAACGGGAAAGTTGACACGGAGCTGATCCTGGTCGAAAGCGAGCACAGCGCGATGAGCGCGTGCATCGGCGCTGCGGCCGCCGGTGGCAGGGTCGCCACCGCCACTTGCGGCCCGGGGCTGGCGCTGATGTGGGAGATGCTTTACGTCGCCTCCGGCATGCGTCTCCCGATCGTCATGGCCGTAGTCAACCGCTCGCTGTCGGCGCCGCTCAACATCCACGGCGACCATTCGGACGCGATGGGGGCGCGGGACTCCGGCTGGATCCAGCTCTGGTCGGAAAACGCCCAGGAGGCGTACGATAATACCATCCAGGCGTTCCGGATCGCCGAAAACATGAATATCAGGCTCCCGGCCATGGTTTGCATGGACGGGTTTATCATCAGCCACTCGATCGGCAGGATCGAGTATCTGGAGGACGAACCGGTCAGAAGTTTTGTCGGCGAGTACCAACCCCTGAACCCGCTGCTCGACCTGGACAACCCCAAGAGTTACGGCCCGCTGATTCTGACGGACCAGTACCACGAGTACAAGCGTGCGCAGCACGAGGTGATGACCCGGGTGAAGGACGTCGTCCTCGCGGTGGCGGCGGAGTTCGAGAAGGTGAGCGGCAGGAGATACGGGCTCTTCGAGTCCTACCGGCTCGACGACGCGGAGATCGGTCTGGTGATTTTGAACTCGGCCGCCGGGACGGCGAAGGACGTGGTTGACTCCTTCCGGGAGCGGGGGATCAGGGCGGGGCTCTTGAAACCGCGTCTCTTCAGGCCGTTCCCCTACGAAGAGGTGGCCCAGGCTTTGAAAGGACTCAAGGCGGTGGCGGTCCTGGACCGGGCCGATTCGTTCGGCGGCTACGGGCCGGTTTTTATGGAGGTCTGTTCCGCCCTTTATCCGCTGGCGGAGCGGCCGGTAGTGATAAACAAGATTTACGGCCTGGGCGGCCGGGACTTCCTGCCGCAGCATGCGGAGGAGGTACTGGCGGAGCTGGAGGAAATCGCGCGCACCGGCAAGGTGAGGGTTGCGAAAGAGTACATTGGAGTGAGGGAGTAAAATGGCTACGGAACAACTGAAGCTCAGGGAGCTTGCTAAAAAGGAAGTCTTGATTACGTCCGGTCACCGGCTCTGCGCGGGTTGTGGCGCGCCGATCATCGCGAAGATGGTGCTGCTGGCTGCCGCCGATTACCCGGTGGTTGCCTGTTCTCCTACGGGGTGTCTTGAGGTATCGACCTGCATCTCAGATTATACGGCCTGGAAGGTTCCCTGGATTCACAGCGCCTTTGAAAACGCCGGCGCCACCCTTTCCGGGGTCGAGACGATGTACCGGGCGCTGAAGAAGAAAGGCAAGATTGACAAAGAGGTGAAGTTCATCGCGATCGGCGGCGACGGCGGGACGTACGACATCGGCCTGCAGAGCCTGTCCGGAGCGATGGAGCGCGGGCACGACCTGCTTTACGTCTGCTACGACAACGGCGCCTACATGAACACCGGGATCCAGCGTTCGAGCGCCACGCCGCTCGGGGCCGATACGACGACGAGCCCGGCCGGGAGCGTCATTCCCGGGAAGCTGCAGCGGCGCAAAGACCTGACCAGGATCATGGCCGCGCACAACATACCGTACGCGGCGCAGGCGTCGCCCAGCCACTGGTCTGACTTCATCAGGAAGGTACGGAAGGCGCTGTCCATCAAAGGACCGAAGTTCATCAACGTGATTTCTCCCTGCAACCGCGGGTGGCGGTCGCGCCTCGACGATGCGATCCAGTTGAGCAGGCTGGCGGTGCAGACCTGTTACTGGCCGCTTTACGAGGTGGAGGACGGCGTGGTCAGGGTAACCTATAAGCCCAGGGAGAAGAAGCCGATCGAGGAGTTTCTGAAGCCGCAGGGAAGGTTCAAGCACCTGTTTACTCCGGAGAACGAGTGGATCGTCAAGCGATTCCAGGAAGACGTGGACCGGGAATGGGAGCGATTGCAGAAGGAGGAGTCCCTCTATACTTGATGCGGCAGAGGCGCTGCCCGCTGGTAGAGGCGCTGAAGCGATACGCACGTAAGGGATTGGCCCCTTTTCATACACCGGGACACTTGCAGGGGAAGGCGGC
>JASEJH010000008.1:4355-17297 GCA_030016455.1 Thermoanaerobacteraceae bacterium | reverse complement strand
TCTCGGAAAAAAGGATTGACAAAACGGTGGCATAACTGATACATTTTGGTCAGCCTGCATAAAGATTGATGTTCCAGCAGGGAGCCGCCTCTTTAGAAACCCATGACCCCCGAAGGGTTTCTAAAATGCTACCAGAAGGCCCCGAACCTCAAATTTTTCAGTGTATCGTTTTCTGCAAGACACCGACCGGCACATAAAACCTGTACCAGGAGTGGAAATATGAGATTTGACAGGTCGTGGGAGGCCAGTTTACTTCCCTGTATCATCCTGGCTTCTCTTTTCTTGTGGTGTCTTCCGGCGTGGGCGTTCGACACCGGTTACCATTTTGACCTAACCAGGGAGGTGCTTCTGAAAGAATCCTTCGGCGAGGGCGCCATCGGGACGGTGGAGATAAGTAATTACTATAACGACGGCTTCGAATCGGCCAAGACCGTGATCGCCGACGAAACAGTACAGGCACTTCATCTGGACGATGACTGGGGTAACCTGTACGGGCCGGCGGCGTTGCGGAACGCTTCAGACACCCATATGCATTTTGACAACCTGGCGAACTACAACCCGGTGGCCGCTGCTTGGGAGAGACTGATTAAGGGCACCTATAACGCCGTCAGGGAAGCTGAGCGGCGAAACGACGCGGCCGGCCTGTTAGCCGTCCTGGGAATGTCGCTGCACCAGGTGCAGGACTTTTACGCCCACTCCAATTGGGCAGAGCGGGATTGGGGGGGTGATGCCACCTGGCTCGACGTGCCTGAAGCAGAGAAGCGAACAGGCGAAATATACACCCATACCACCGGAACGCGGTCCCACGACAGGCTCAATAAAGATTACGCCGGCCGTCCTCACTTTGAGCGGGCATACCGCGAAGCCTTTTACGCCAGCTGGCAGTGGGCGGACCTGGTGCGTTCCTGGGTGAGCGATGATTTCTGGGCGCGGGCCAGAAGCTACTCCTCCGCCAGCATCGCTGCGGAAAAGTCGTTCATCAGGTACATGTCGTGGTACGAAGGCCACTGGAAGGGACCGTCAAGCAAGTCCCGCGACGATACGGCGGCAATCGGCCCTGTATACCTGCTTTTTGCCGGCCGGAATTACATCGCCAAGTGGAAAGAGTACGCCCCGCTGGTAACCGCCGACCCGGATCCCGGCCTCGCAGTGCCGCTGGGCGTCACTTACCCCGAAAGGCAGAAGTGGCTGAAGGTAAGGATCACCAGGGTGCGCCAGACCGACAACGACTCGGTCTGGGATATTGACCCCGGCGGGCAGGCTGATTTTTACGCAAAAATCAAGGTGGACGGCCTGGAATACCTCGAGGCAATGCATGAAGATGATGACGACATTTCGCCCACCAACTGGCTGACCTTGGCTCCGATGCACCCCGATGACGGCCACGTCCGGCTGGAAATCGCCATCTGGGACGAGGACTGCGTCGGGGGCGGCGTCCTGCCGAGTTTCCGGGGCGGCGACGACCAGTGCGACATCGCCCGCGACCTGGGCAGAAAATACTGGTTTGCGGACGGCCCACCGGAAGCAATCGGTAGCCTCGGGTCTGTGCATACCAACGGCTTCCGCTATGGAGCCGCCTGGTACGAATCGGACGGCGACGGGGACGAAACGGCAGCCGACTTCACAGTAACGCTCGAAGAGCCGGCCCGGCGCGCGTTCTCCGCGGAAGTCCACCTGCCGCCGGGACAGTTGAGACCTCTGCCGCCGGCGGCGCCGCTGGTGGCCGACGAGGGAGAATGGTCGGCGAAAGCGGGTGAACTTTACGCCTCCTGGAACGTGCCGCCAACAGCAGGTTCTGAGTACAACCCGGTGCTGGAATACCAGTACCGCGTAATCCGGCGAACGGGGGCCGGGGCGTCAACGACGGTCCTTAACTGGACCTCGGCGGGTCCGGCAACCCACGTACGGGCCGCGATACCGCTCCAACATGGGTACACGTACTACGTGGAAGTCAAGGCTCGGAATGTCGCCGGCTGGTCGGCCGCCGGCTCCTCGGACGGAATTACGGTGGACGTGAGGCCGCCTGCCGTGACCATCCGGGAATTCAGCCAGGTGACCGCCACCAACCTTCAGGTGTTTTCTTGGAAGGTGGGCCGGCCCAGGCCGCTAGAACCCGCTCCCACAGGAACAGTAGTTAACTATCCAAATTCCTTCCGGATATCGCTCGAAGGGCAGGATGAAGGCTCCGGGATCGGAAGCTATAAACTGTGGATTACGGAACAGCTATCCCTGGCTCCCGCCGGCGGCACTGCGGGCTTCATGAGTCTACAGTCCCTCGCTGGGGGTAGTGTCCTGACGTCTGCGGCGGAGCTTTTCGCCGACCGGCTGTTGCCTTCCCACCTGTACCCGCTAAGCCTAACGGTGTTTACAACAGATTTCAAGCCCTCCGACCTCCAGGACGGCACGCTGGTTCTAAGAGACCTGCCTTACCTGCGTGACGGTAGAACTTACACCCTCAAGCTGCAGGCACGGGACCAGGCAGGTAATACCGGGGGTGCGGCAACGGCGACCTGCGTGGTCCACTTTACCGACACCACCCCGCCGCCGGCACCCCAGCCAAGGGTTATAAACACCTCTCCCTTGAAGGTCTTGTGGGAGGAGGTGCGCGACAGCGAGTCGGGAGTGGCCGAGTACCGGGTAGCTGCCGGTTCGCGCCTGGCCAGCATGGAGGCACCGGACCTTCTTACGTGGCGGACGGTGGGGAGAAACCTGGAATACGAAAATCCGGCGGTTTCCCTTCCCTCCCCGGTGTTACTCGGACCGGCCTGGCAGGTTTGGGTCAAGGCAATAAACGGCGTCGGCCAGGAGAGCGTAGGGGTTGTTTACGGGCAAGGAAGGCCGATAGTAATTGAACCCATGCCAACGGTGCCGCGCATCGGGCCGCCAGACGTCACGCTCGTCGCCGGGGACAGAGTGATAGCGACCGACGTTCCGCCGGTAATCGAGAAGAACCGGCTGCTGGTACCGTTGCGCGCGCTTTTTGAAGCCCTGGGTGCCAGTGTCAGCTGGAACGAAAAAACCCGGACGGTCAACGGCCAAAAAGGTTCCCGGACGGTGGTGCTGCGTATCGGGGAAATGGTCGGGTACGTTGACGGCAAAGCGGTGGCGCTCGACGTTCCAAGCAAGATCGTGGACGGGCGAACCCTCGTTCCGGTGCGCTTCATCAGCGAATCCCTCGGCGCAAAAGTCGCGTGGGACGCCGCCACCAGAACGGCAACGGTAACCCCGTAGCAGACAAACCAAACACAAGAATAACGGGATTCTCATTTTGTCCCGCCGTTATTTTGGCGGGACTTTTTCGCGCTTTTCAGGACGTCCTACGACAGAATCAAGAGCGGTGCGGCGGGTTACTGCCTACCGGATAAACGTGGCTTTCGCCGTTCTTAAGCTCTACCCGGTAGGCCACCTCCGCCGTTTCGGCAAGCTCGCTGTTGTGGGTAACCAGGATCACCTGCCGGCCGGTATCCTCGCTGATCGCCCGGATGAACTCCCCCAAAGCGCGGGAGTATTCCTCACTCACGTGCTTTCCCGGTTCATCGAGCACCAGCGGCCCGCCCATCCGGGTGCGTTCCAGCAGCACGCTACGCAGGGCCAGCGAGATCACGTCCACGATGCCGCCGCCGCGCGCCTCCATCGGCTCGGTCCGCACCGGCGTCGTACCGCCGTAGGTGCTGACCACGGCGAAGTCGGCTTCGGGCTGGTCACGCCGTTCTTCCAGCGAGACTACAAAGGAAATTTCCGGTCCGAAAACGGCTTGCAGCGCCCAGGTAACCACCCGTTCCACGCTTTGTTTGGCTTGCTCCCGCGCCGTCTCGCCGGCAAGCTGAAAAACCTCCCGGGCCTGGGTTAAGACCGCTTCCTTTGCCCGGACTTCCGCCAGCTTCTCCTCTACGGCCCGTCTCTCCGCAGCCAGGCGCTCGAACTCCCACCGGCGCCGGCGCACGTATTCCCCAAACTTTTCCACTCCCTGGCCGATTGCTTCCCTTTCCGGCACCGCTACTTCCTCCCGCCCGGGCCACGGTTGTCCTCCGCCCGCTGGAGGAGTTCCCAGGGAATCAGCTTTTCCGCCTCCGCCAGAGCCTGGCGCGCCTCCGCCTCCAGCCGGGCGATCTCTTCCTCGAGCCGCTCCGGCTCCACTCCCTGGGCCCGGATCTCCGCCTCGATTTCCCGCAACTGCTGCTCCAGGACCTCTTTACGCGCCGTCGCCTGTTCCCGCAGCCGCTTGGCCCGCTCAATCCCTTCTCTCAGCCGCCCCAGGGCCTTTTCAAAATCCTCCATACCTCTATCCCTGCCCCTTCATCCTTCATCCTTCATCCTTTCGACAATCGCCTCCACCTGCGGCCCGGACAACGGGGTGAGACAAAGCGGACAGCGGTTGGCCTTCAGCAAGAGCTCCCGGAGTTCCCTGCCCCGGCGCCCGATCTCGGCCTGGGCGTCCCGGCCCTGGGCTGCAAGCCTTAAAATTTCCCGCTGCAACCGGCCGTACCGCCCGCAGATTTCTCCGAGCCGCTTCGTCCGGTTTACGTTCTCGGTCCCGGTGGCCAACAGCCGTTCCGCCGCCGGTATACCGGTCAGCCGCGCAAGCACCGCCTCGGTACGCGCAACGCGGTTGCGTGTTTCCAGCCATCGCCCGTGCCGCTCACGCAAACGGCCAAGCCCGGCACTTAACCCGGTTAAGTGCCGGGCAGCCTCTTCCGCCTCCGGCAACGCGGCCAGACCCGCCAGCACCAGACCGACTCTTTCTTTTTCGCCATGAAGTGCCGCCCGCCGCCGGTAACACAGCGCCAGGCCTTGAAAACGTTCCACCGCGGCCACGGCAGCCTCCGCTTCCGGCACCCGCGCGGTCGCCCCCAGAGCCTCCCTGGCCCGGTTCAGGCTTTCCTGCACCCTTTCCCTGCGTTCCTTCAAGGTCCTGATTCGCTCGCGGCGCAACGCCAACCCGGATACCGCCGCGTAAACGCTTTCAAGCTTCTCCGCCTGCGGAAGCGCCCGCAGCAGGTCCTCCATCTCAGCCAATTCCTGCTTCACCTGCGCCAATTTTCCCTTCAGCCCGGCAAGCCGGGCGGCCCGCACCCCGGCATCCTCACCCAGACGGAAAAGTTCCGTGGACCTTGCCAGACGCGCCTCCAGTTCTTCCAGATCGCCAAAACCCGCCATTTCCGCTTCCAGGGAGGCCGCCTTTTCTTCCAGTTCCCGCCGCAGCCGGGACAGGTCCGATAACTTCCGTGCCGCGCGCTTGTCCGCCGCGTCGAAAAGGTCGGTTCCCGACAGGTGCCCAACCGCCCGGGCCCGCACCGCCGGGGTTTCCTTTAATAAAAAGGGCGGGTCCAGCTGGTGCGCCACGTGGAGCTCAAAGCTGGCCCCCTCAAGTTTGAGCGGGTGAATCTCCACCACTTCCCGGACCTGGGCCGGGACTTCCCGGCCGACACTTTCCAGCACCTCCGGCTCCCTGCCGGGATGGCGGATCTCATAGCGGTTGACCCGGCCCCTTTTCTCCCGGATTACCGTTACACCGTCGTCAAACTCCGCCGCCACCCGGCAGGAGTCCGCCCCCACCCGCACGAAGTCCGCTCCCTGCGGCTTGTTGTAAAAAAGCCACCGGAGCGCCCTGACGACCGCCGACTTTCCCTGGTCCGACTCGCCGATCAGGGCCGAGACGGTGGGCGCCAGGACGATTTCCGTCTGGCGGTGCGACTGGAAGTTTTCCAGGATGACCCGTTTCAGCCGCCGCAACCCTTTTCTTCCTCCTCCAACACCTCGGCCCAAAGCGCCGCCACCTCAGCCTGCAACCGGGCGAATTCCGGCCGCTCCTTCATTTTCTCCAGGACCTGATCAAGGATCGCCTGCGGGTCGGTGCGCGACAGGAAGCCCGCTTCCGACGTTATCTGCCGGACCGTCTGGAGGAACTCCTGGCGCTTCCTGGCCCGGAAAGCCGCCTCTTCCAACCCGCTGCGGTCGAGCACCTCGGAGCCCGGCCGGGCGCTCTTCAGCCTGACTGTTTCGTGGCGGGCCTTTTCTCCTTCCACAAACAGCACCACGACCGCGGGGTCCCGGGATATTTCCCCCGGGCTCGCCGAGAGCCGCACCAGGGCCCCCGGATTCAAAAACCACTTCCCGTCGCGGCAGACGTCTGTGAAACCCAGGTGGTAATGCCCGCAGAGGGTGTAGTCGGCCTCCGTGAGCGGGGCGATATCGTCAATCAGCGTGTACTTGACCATGGGCCCGAAATCCTTGTTCAGCAGTGCCCCGTGGCAAATATGAACCGCCACGTCGCAGTTTCGCTTCTTCACGATATAGTCCCCGCCGCCGTCGTCAATCGCGAAATGGAAAGGGGCGCCGGTAACCTGAACCCTGACGTTGCCGTCGTCCAGATAAACCGGCTCTTTATCCAGCAGCCGCACTACCCCCCACCGCCCGAGAAAACCGAGAAGGGTCCGCATCAGGGAGGCAGGGTTCTGCCCGTGCAGGTCGTGGTTGCCGGGTACGACGTACAGCGGGGCCTCCAGCCTTTGCAGGACGGAAGCAAACTCCCCCGTCGCCGCCAGGCCCGGCATCGGGACGTCGAAGACGTCCCCGCCGTGGAGGACCGCCGCCACCTGCAACTCGTTTGCCAAGGCAACGACTTCTTGAAGTTTTGCCTTCAGCGTCGCCACGAAGTCGTCCGTCCGGTTGCGCGGCGCCACCCCTCGCAGGTGGGTGTCGGTGACAAATAAAAGGCGCATCTCGGCCTCCGGTGTAATGAATTAGGGGTCGGAATTTAGAATTCAGTAGTCAGAAGCCAGAACTTCGAACTGTCTAACCTCGAGCTGTGAACTTCCAACTTCGAACCATGAACCTTGAACGTTGAACGTTGAACGTCGAACACCCTAACCCTTTAACGTCCAGCGCGTTCCGCCAAAGGCCCGGTTGGGCCGCGCTTCGAGCCGCCCCTCTTCCGCCCAGCGGTCAAGCGCGCGGCGCAACTCGCCTTCGGTCACCCGCCGGTCGAGCACTTGCTGGCAGTGATTCAAACAGGCGGCGAGGTCGATTTCCGTGAGCACCCCCCTGTTGGCGGCAACAAAGGACCGCACCGCCGGCCAGAGGTCTTCCCCGGTGGTACTGAGGTGGCGCCGCCATTCGTCAAAGGGGCTCTCGGCATGCGGGCTGCGCGTCCAAGAAGCCCGCACCGCCACCGGTACCGTCCGCCCTACGATCGCCGAGGAAACGAAGGCGTTTCCCGAAGAAAGGTAGGGCAGCCTGGCCACCTCGTGCAGCCCCAGGTCGGTTTCCCGGCTCACGGCGTCCAAGTCCTGCGCCCGCACCGTCCGCAGGATGATCTTTGTGTTCAACTGGGCGTTTACCGTATCATCCAGGAGCGCCGGCCGCTGCGTGGCGAGAATCAAAAAGACGCCGTACTTCCGTCCCTCCTGCGCAATTTCACGGATCACCGGCCGCGCTGGCGCGAAGTCCTTCTCTCCCTTCGGCTTGGGCGCCAGGTTGTGCGCTTCGTCGGTCACTAAAAAGAACGGCGGAAAAAAGGCCTCGCCCCTGGCGCTGCCGTACTGGAGGTTATCCCGGTAGCGGCGCCGCAAGCCAAAAAGCTTGCGGATGGCGTAGGTAGCGAAAATGCTCAAATTGCGGGTTTCCCCGCGCACGATGCACGTCTTCCCCTGCCGCAGTGCTTCCTCCAAGACCTCCGTGCCCTGGGGGCTGAAAAGGTTCCCGTAGCGCAGGTAGTCCAGGCGCCGGAGCACCGCGTGCGCGGTTACATCGGCAATACCGGTGTCCCGGAAGTCCCGGTAAATCCCCAGCCGCTCGCGGAACTCCTGCTGCCGCCACGGGTCCTCGGGAAACAGCCGCGCGGCCGGGTCCTCCCCCTTATCCATGGCCTCCAGCGCCCGTTCGTACCTGTTCTTCTGCGAAAGCGCCTCCGCCAGAGCCGCCAGCCGCCGCTGGTAGGTCTCCACGCTGTCGCCTGGCCGCCAGAGAACCCGCGCCGCGTGCTCCATCTGCTCGGTCCAGCCCTCCATCGCCGCCCGGAACAGGTTCACCAGGTCGCCGCGCGTCAGGTCCTCGAACCGGACGCTCACGTTCTGCCCCAGCGTGAAAACCGCCCACCGCCCGGCCAGTTCCTCCTTCTTTGCTATGAAAAGCGGGTTAAATACCAGCGGTTGCTCAAAGCTCAGCTCGAAATGGGGGTCGAAGACCAGTGCGGGCAGCCCCCGCTGCATCAACTCCTCGGTTAAAACCCGGAGGGCGAAGGACTTCCCGGAACCGGAGCCGCCGAAAACGCCGATGTGCGGGTACTGGCTGAGCTGGTCCCAATCCAGGAAAAACGGCACCCCGGGGGCAGGCGTGGCGCGGTCCTCCCGGGGGTGGTACCGGAAAGCCAGGCCCGTAAACTCCGGCGGCACCGCGAACTCCTCCGTGCCCCGTACCACACCGAGCAGCGCCGCCCGCCCGGTATCTTCCGGCAGCAAAAGCGCGCGGACCTCCGCAAAAACCGCCGGGCGCACCTTCGCCCCTACCGCCAGCGGGTATGAAAGCTCCGCTGTCGCCCTCACCTCAGCCACGTAAAAAGTCTCGTTTCCGGGGTTGTATCCCAAAGCCTGAAGCGTGCTTAGCGTGGCTTCGTCAATCAGGCCGGGCCCGCGCCCGGACTCCGGGAGAAGCGGGTTTACCGCCTGGGTGGCCACCACCTCCACCAGGGCTTCCCTGGTGCCGTCCTCCACCACTAAAAATTCGTTAATCCGGAAAGGCCGCTCCCGCGTGGCGACCTTCGCCCGCTGCTGGTCGGTAATACCGATTACCCGCAAGCCAATCCTCCCTGCGTGCAATTACAGCGCCCGCCGCAACCGGTGCGCCGTAAGAAAAACCTCCCGCACCTCCGGCGGCACGGCCGCCGCCACTAACTGCTCCACTTCCGCCGCCGTAAGCCTCACGTACCGGTCGGCGATGTCGAGCACCGCCGGGATGCCCCGCCCGTCGAAAGGCGTCAGCGCCCGCAAAACCCCGAGCACCCAGGGTATCTCCCTTTCGGTCAGAAAATCGAAGGCCACCGGCTGGGGATGCGCGGCAAAACGCGCGAAAACTGTACTTATTCCTTCGTCCTTCCGCACTTCCGGCGGCAGAATGAACGCCTCGCCTACCGCCAGGCAACCGTAAAGGATCTCCCGGTCGTACGCCGGACTGTCCTGCGCCCACAAACCGTCCACGGCCCTGCCCAGCAACCGGCTGGAGACCTCTTCGATCGTCCCCACCAGCAGGCACCCGCTCCTCGCCGCCGCTTCCGCCAACTCTTCGAAGAGCACCCCCGCCCGCGCCCGGAAGTGGACGAACCCCCCGTCGAGTAAAATGAGGCCGCCCCGGTATTGCCGGGCAGCTTCACACGCCACCGCCAGCTCCGCCTCGGCCATCAACTCCCGGACCCGGAGTTCCGCCGCCACCTCGACCGGTTGGCTTTCGCCCGCCCGGGTTTCGAGTTCCGCCCGTTCCGCCGGAAAGAGCGGCGAAAAAAGCCGGTGCCGCACCAGCGGCTGGCGCGGCGGCAGGCTCAGGGCCACCGCCTGAACCAGCGTCAGAAAATACGGGTAGCTTGCCCCTACCGTCTGGCAGGAACCGTCCACCGCCACGATCAGACCATCCGGTTTAACCGGTTCAATGCGGACAAACCGCCCGAGGCGGGCCAGTGCCTGGCGCAGGGCGCTGCTTTCGGGCCTTTTGATCTCCGAAAGCACCTCGCCGAAGCGCCGCAGCTCCGCCAGCGCTCCCTCGTTGGTGACCAGCAAAGGGGGATCACCTTAACTTCTGTTTC
The DNA here is from genome assembly GCA_030016455.1 of Thermoanaerobacteraceae bacterium. GTDB lineage: Bacteria > Bacillota > Desulfotomaculia > Desulfotomaculales > Ammonificaceae > Yes71-27. The sequence continues at coordinate 7,504 of JASEJH010000008.1, read as the reverse complement.
TTTTCTATCCTAAGGGCATCCTACCACACGAGAATTTCCACGGCAAGCCTCTCGTTTCAAACGCACCGGTGCCGTTGTATAATGAGGTTACCACCCGTCCGGGAGGAAGGAAACCTTGAAAGTGATCGTGGATGCCGACGCCTGTCCGGCAAGCGTCCTGAAGATCTGCCGGCAGGTGACGCGCGAGTTTGGGATCCCGCTCTGGACCGTGGCGAGCTTCCACCACCAGATCGAATCCGAAAAGCACATCACCGTCGGCGACGCTCCCGAGGAAACCGACATCGCTGTTGCCAACGCCGCCCGGGCCGGAGATGTCGTGGTAACACAGGACTGGGGCCTGGCCGCCCTGGTTATCGGCAAGGGCGCCGCCGCCGTCTCCCCGAACGGCCGCATTTACCGGCCGGAGTCGATCCCGTTTCTCCTCGAAGAACGCAGCCTCAAAGCCCGCCTCCGCCGCAGCGGCACCCGCACCAAAGGCCCGGCAAAACGCTCCCCCGCCGATGATCAACGCTTCACCGCTGCCCTCTATAAGCTCCTAAAACGCTCCTGAAACCGCCTTCCGGGTTGCCCGCTATAGCGGAACAGGATTATTTTTCCAGCAGCATCGCCCGCTGGTTTTGCCGTCGCTTTCGCTGCGGCAGCCTGAACGGGCGGTAGTGCCTCCCCAACTCCGAAGCATAACCAGCGCCCACCCGGCCGGCGTTTTCCGCCAGCCAGTCGCTGAGGCGAACCCGCCCCGTCGCCGGGCCGCCGGAGACCAGCAGGCCCATCATCAGCCCCTTGATCTCGTCTCGCGTTATAACCACGTCCCTTACTAAATAGCCAATTAGCTTAGAAAATAAGTAAGCCAGGCTGGGCGGCGCATGGACGATCCGTGCTTTGCTACCGATCTTCTCGGCGATTAGCTTCACCAGTTCGTCAAACGTAAAAACCTCCGGACCAACCGCATCTATAACCACGTTTTCCTCGCGCTGTCCCGCATCAACCGCCAGCGCGGCTACGTCCTCCACAAAGACCGGCTGGAGCCGGTACCGCCCGTCGCCGGGAACCGCAAAAACCGAAAATCGCCTGAGCAGCCAGGCGATGTTGTTAATCAGGATGTCCTCGGGTCCGAAGATCACCGTGGGCCGGATGATCGCGTACGACAACCCGGAGCTGATAAGCTCCTGTTCGAGAATCCCCTTCCCCCGGAAATAAGGAAGGGGCGATTCCGGCGCCGCGTTGACAATGCTGACGTGGACAAATCGCCGCACGCCGGCCTCCCGGGCTGCGGCAATCAGCGTTTTCGTGTTGGCGACCGCTTTCTCATAGGTCAGGCGCCCCCGCGGGAAACGAATCCAGTAGGTATTATAAAGGGTTGTGGCTCCCCGCAGGCTCTTTACCAGTTCTTCCGGCCGGTCAAAATTAAACGGAGCCACGCTCACCGTCCCGCCGAACGGGTTGGGGCGGTTGGGCCACCCGGTCAGCGTCTTCACCCGCTTCCCGAGCGAAATGAGCCGCCGGGCAATGTACTTGCCGGTGTAGCCGAACGCCCCGGTCACGACGTTCGGTTCCGGAGTTTCCATGCAACTCACTCCCCGTTTCTACTCCCCTCTAAAATGACCAATTATTGCTAACGCCGGCGGCTGTTTCAACCTGTTTCGCTCCCGCTCACACGTTCACCCGGCACTCAAAGGCTGAGTGCCGGGCCATCCGTGGCCGCAGACCCGCCTCCGCCACTCGTCGTCGCTCAGTTTGGTTGCCGCGCGTCTCAAGTGTTCGCTGGGGAGTCGAAACAGGCGACGCCGCTTTTCCGCTACACACATTTCATTCCTGGCGGCGCGACTTTATCGTCGTGAACGACTTCTCCCCGACCCCCGAAACCGCCACGCCTTGTTTCCTTTGCCGACATCCGTCCTTCCGGCTACAACCGCAACATGATCTTCATCAACTCGAAGATCCTGCTCGGGCCGATAAACAGAAGCCTCTCCACCACCTGGTCCAGCTCACGGTAGAACTGCTGCAACCGGCTCAGGCGGTCCAGCACAAAGTCGCGGCTTTGCCCCGGCTCTGCGTCCAGCGCCCGCTTCAGGCCCTCCTCTACCATCCGGAACGACTCGTCGAACTCGGGCTTCTGGCGCTGCTCAAGCACCCGCCGGGCGATATACCAGAAGTCGAGCTCCGCTTCGAAGAAAACCCGGCGGTCGCCCGGCCGCATGCTGCGCCGCACCATGCCGAGCTGCTCGAGGACCCGGATCGCCACGCTGACGTTCCCCTTGGTCACCCCCAGCGCCTCCGCCAGTTCGGCCAGCGTTAAGGGTCTCTCGGAGAGGTACAATACCGCATACAGCTCGCCGGTTATCTTTCCCAGGCCCCAGAAGCTGCTCTGGCGCCCCAGGGCCGCCACCAACTGCTCCCGCGCCTCGCGAAGTTTCTCGTCCATAAACCACCATTATTCTTTAGAAAATTTAGAACGTTTAATATATTATAAACGTAAAACGATAAAAAATGGAACCGTATCTTGAAAAAATTTTAAAAATAAGCTGAAGAAACCGCCGGGGACTACGTTTCCTCTTGGATAAAAAACAGCACCCCGAGCGGAGGCAGGGTCAGCAACAGGGAGTAATACCTTCCGTGCGCCGGCACCGGGACGGCCTCCACGGCGCCGAAGTTTCCGTGCCCGCTGCCGCCGTATACCTCGGCGTCACTGTTCAGCACCTCTTTCCAGACGCCGCCACGGGGGACCCCGACCCGGTAGTTGTATCTGGGTACGGGGGTGAAGTTGCAAACGACCAGCACCGTGCCGCGCCCGCTCCTGCTCTTCCGGAGGAAGCTTATCACGCCCTGTTCCCAGTCGTAAAAGTCCACCCACTCGAAACCCTCAACAGCGAAATCCAGCTCGTAAGCCGCGGGCGTAGCGGCATAAAAGCGGTTTAAGTCCTTCACCCACCGCTGCACTCCCTGGTGCAGGGGGTGTTCGAGAAGGTGCCAGTCCAGGCTTGTGTCGTGGTTCCACTCCCGCCACTGGCCGAACTCGCCCCCCATAAACAAGAGCTTCTTCCCGGGGTGGGCGTACATGTAGCCGAGCAGAAGCCGGAGATTCGCAAACCGCCGCCATTCGTCCCCCGGCATTTTCCCGACCAGCGAGCCTTTGCCGTGTACCACTTCGT
>JASEJH010000008.1:0-4345 GCA_030016455.1 Thermoanaerobacteraceae bacterium | reverse complement strand
AGGCATACCAGATACTGAAGATGAGCTGGTTATGGTGGTACTTCCGGTGTATCGGGTCCCTGGAGAAATAGTCCAGCGTGTCGTGCATCCAGCCCATGTTCCACTTCAGGTCAAACCCGAGGCCGCCGGCGTAAACGGGCCTTGAGACCATCGGCTACTCCGTGGACTCTTCGGCCACCGTCAGGATCCCGGGAAACTCCTGGTGCACGGCCTCATTAAACCTCTGGATAAAAGCGATCGCCTCCAGGTTCTCCCTGCCGCCGTAAACGTTCGGCACCCATTCCCCTTCCCTCCTGGAGTAGTCCAGGTAGAGCATTGACGCCACCGCATCCACCCGGAGGCCGTCGACGTGGTACCTGTCAAGCCAGAAAAACGCGGAGCTGATGAGGAAGGCCACCACTTCGTGCCGGCCGTAGTTGAAAATGTAACTGTCCCAGTCAGGGTGCAGCCCCTTCCGGGGGTCGGCATACTCGTAGAGGTGCGTCCCGTCGAAAAAGGCCAGCCCGTGCTCATCGGTTGGAAAGTGCGAGGGCACCCAGTCCAGGATTACCCCGATCCCGTTCTGGTGCAGGTGGTCCACCAGGTACATGAAGTCCTGGGGCGTCCCGTACCTGCTGGTGGGCGCAAAGTAACCTAAAGTCTGGTAGCCCCACGAGCCGTAGAAGGGGTGCTCCGTGACGGGCAGAATCTCAACGTGGGTGAAGCCCATCTCCTTGGCGTACTCCGCAAGGTAGGGCGCAATCTCGCGGTAGCTCAAGCACCGGTTTCCTTCCCCGGGAACCCGCCTCCAGGAGCCGAGGTGCACCTCGTAGATGGAGATGGGCCTGCCGAGCGCGTTTCGCTTGGGCCGCAAAGCCATCCACTCCCCGTCCCCCCATTCATAGGCCAGGTCCCAGACCCGGGAGGCCGTCCGCGGGGAGGCTTCCCAGTAAAAGGCGAAGGGATCGCCCTTGTCTACCCGGTACCCGTTGTACCGCGAGACGACGTGGTACTTGTAGGCCGCCCCGGGCTCCACCCCCGGCACAAACCCTTCCCAGATGCCGGAGCCGTCTTCCCGCACCTTGAGCGGGTGGGCCGCCGGGTCCCAGCCGTTGAACTCCCCGATCACGGAAACCCGCTCCGCGTTCGGCGCCCAAACAGCAAAACAGGCGCCTTTTTCCCCGCGGACGGTCCGGACGTGGGCGCCTAACTTGTCGTAAAGCCGGAAATGCTCCCCTTCTCTGAAGAGGTAGATGTCGTAGTCCGTCAGCCAACTCGCTCCCGTCACTCTATCCCCCGGCAGCTTTCTGCGTCCGCATCATCAAAACCCCGGGCAAAAAATGCTAATCCGCCCCGCCGTCCGGGCCCCTCAAACCCGCCTGCCGCACGGTTTTCAAAACTCCCGTTAGGCCGCGCGCCCCGAACAACAGGCAGGCCCCCAACACCAGTTCGATCGCCGCGATACCCAGTTGAACCTTGGTATGCCCACTCATTGACTGATTGGCCAGCGCGCCCCTTTCCAGGAACCAGTAATTGAAAAAGACCCCGGCAGCGTGGGGGACAGCCCGAATCAGGACCAAGAGCCCGACGATGGAAAACCCGATCGCCTGGATTTCTTCTGCGGCTGGTCCTGCCCCCGCATCCGGAGCGTCATCGCCCGGCACCATCACCCGCGCGATCCGCCCGGCTCCGACCCAGAGCACAACCGCAAGGCCCGCCAGCAGCACGATGACCGCAAGCGTGGAAAGCGCACCGAGCAGCCGGCCCGCTCCGGCACCGGGGCCCTGAAATACCGAGCCGATCTGCACGGTCGCCGCGTAGAGCAGGTTGATTTCCTGAAGTACGGTGTATATCGCAAGCACCCTGCAGGCCAGTACGGCTATCGCGCGCCCTGTCATTCCCACCATCACCCTTTAAATAAAGCTTTTGACAAACGGCAGCCTGAGCCCCCTGCTGATTCCTGGAAACCGTCCTAAAATAAAAACTCACGCAAAATCATTCTTCAAACTCATATCCCGAAGCCGGCGGGTACCGGTTCGACTGCATTCTAAAATAAACCCTTTCGACCTCCTCAGGGGTGACCCGGTATCTCTCTGCCGTTTCCTTCAGCTTCTCTTGCTTCCAGTTTTGAACCCTGTTTTTGATAATCTTGCGCCCACTCATCCAGCGGCACACCTTCAGGAGGCAATTGATTATAAGGATTCCCGGCCGATCTTAACGCGAGAAGATACGAATCGCATATCTCTCTTTCTAAATCGGTGAACCCGGCCTTCTGTGGATTCACGTGCCCGGTTGGCGGCTTGAGGTTAAAAACCCAGCCCTTTTCCTGTGACCACCCGGCGTTTCCGAAACTGTACCTTTCTGTAACGTCAGGGTCCGCGTAATAAAATTTCAACTGCGCAGCCGAAATACCATACCCCGACATAAACTTCTGAATGATATCTTGAGCGACCTTCTCCAATTGTTACTTGAACCGTCCGTCCGCCCGCATCCCGCGCACCCTGCCCGCCTTCCCGGCAAGCCAGCCCGTGCGCTCCGCCGCCACGGCGTCAAACTCCGGCACGTAAGGTTTTATATCCAGTAAGGGCGTCCCGTCCAGAATGTCCACGCCTTCGATGTGCAGCACCCGCCCTTCCACCCGGACCAGCCGGACCACGGAGATCCCGATCGGGTTCGGGCGCCTGGGGGCCCTGGTCGCGAACACCCCGTGCAGGATGTCGTCCAGAAACGGCTTCACCTCCAGAGAGTAGCCTTCAACACGGTGAAAATGGTAAATCAGGATGAGGTGCGAAAATCCTTCGATATCCTTGAGCCCGGTGGCGAACTCCGGCTTCAGTTCCACGGTCCCGGCAATCCCCGCCGCAGCCGCCGGCTGAATGGGCATCCCCTCGGCTTCTTTGAAAGGCGAGCGAATCACGCCTATCGGCCGGTACCTGATCTCCTCCATGAGCTTCCTCTTTCCATACCCGGATTTCAAGCAACTGCCAGCAAAGCCGTTTTAGCCGTCTTTAAATAGCTTAAACACTCACTTGTAAGCAACTCCTTTAAAAAAGGTGTAGCAGAAGGTCCCCTCCGGAGGTGTTCCCGTCCGGTGCAAATCGCGGATTCCCTTCTCCCAGGTGGATTTGTCAATCAACCCCAGCGCCAGCGCCTGTTTTTTCACGCCCTCGACCATGGGGATAATGGTCTTCTTGACGAAACCGTCGGTCAACTCCGGCCGGCTGGCGTCGCAGTAAACCATCCGCGGCGAAACACTGATTTCGCGGAAGGAAGCCTGTTTTAGCAGCGGATACACCTGCCGGCCGACCAGCGAATTGCCCTTCAAATGGGCCTGCACCTTGATCAGGCAGCGCCAGGCCTGCAAGGCCTCGTCCGTTTCGGGGTGGAAGTAGCATGACCCGTGGTCGCCCTCGATCACCGTTATTGTACCGCCGGTCTTCAAAACCCGGCGCAGTGCCGCCAGCGCCGCCACGGGTTGTTCCAGGTGCTCCAGCACAAAGCAGACGAAGACGTGGTCGAAGCTTTCTTCGGCAAAAGGCAGGTTGAAGATATCTGCTTCCAGGAAGGCAACGTTGGTGATTTTCGCCCGGCGGATCAGGTCCTCCGCCTGGGCCAGCGACGCGCGCGAAACGTCTACGGAGGTGATGCGCGCCCCGGGGCTGTTCTTCGCCAGAATCACGGTCTGCGCCCCCACGCCGCACCCGGCCTCCAGGACCGTGCTTCCGGCCGGGTAGGCGGTGTCGTAATGCAGCAACTCCGCCAGTGTGTTCGCCTGGTCTGCCAGCCGCTGCGACTCCCGCTCCGAATATCCGTGGACGTAATTTTCCATAAATACCCGCTCACCCGTCTTTCAATCTCAGCAGCTCTTCTAAAATCTCCGCCGCGTCCCGGATGAAGCCCGGACACCGCGTCTCGAAGAACTTTGCTTCCTTCGCATAATTCATCCCTTCGGCAGTACTCAGGTCGCAGCCGAGCAGTTCCCGGCACCTGACGGAGCCGTGCCGGGACTTAAACCGGTTGACGAACTCGTTAGCAAGCCGGTAAACCTTCTCCTTCGCCTCGTCGTCACCGGCCTCGGTCCCGCCGTGTGCCAGCCCGATAACCATAAAGGCACCCGTCACGGCGCCGCACGTCTCCCCCATCCGGCCGACCCCCGCCCCGAAAGCCGCCGCCACCTTCAGCGCCGTCTCCCGGCCCAGGCCGAATCCCGGTCCGTAGGCAGACAACACCGCCTGCGCGCAGTTGAACCCTTCTCGAAAGCAAGCTGCTACACTTTCAGCCTTGCTCACCTTTGAAATCCTTTGTTTCCAATAACCAGCGTACCGGGTTTTTACCCAACCCGCCACTTACTATTCTACTATAACCT
>JASEJH010000089.1:5351-6455 GCA_030016455.1 Thermoanaerobacteraceae bacterium | reverse complement strand
GTACCCAATACCCAGGTCAGGTAGACCAGCAGGTAAGTGTAAGCGTGGTAGCCCAAGTGGTAACCGCGGCGGGCAACACGGTCTAACACTAACGCGTAAGGGCCGTCGAACATGCCGAAAGGCAGCAGCCACTTTAGGAATCCCTGCTGCAACTTAGTGTAGGGAAGCAGCGAAACCCCCATGATAAAGAAGCGTACGTCAAGCAAGAAAACGATTCCTAAAAGGGCGCACAGATTTGTAACTCCCGTAGAATAAAGGCTTACCACAAAAAACTGCGCGAGGGGAGCATACACCGTCGCCGACATGACTATCACCGCCGCCACGGGCAGACCGGCAGCCGTCCCGGCGACACCGAAAGCGAAAGCGAAAGGTAGCATCCCGGCAATTAATGGTAATGAATCACTCAGCGCTTCTTTTAGAATAGCGGTGCTTGTGCTCATGCTCGAAACTCCCGAAAACGCATGACCAGTCCCCTTTCACCGTAGCGAGTATCCTTTGCCTTCACCGTTACCAGTCAAACAATTACCCACTCTCATGAGAACGGCAGAGACGAGGTAGAGCACGTTACAAACGCCGATCCATTTGAAAATGCCGGGGGTCCCGAGGCAATAGAAGCCCATCGGGAAAAAAGAAATGAAGAACACTATCAACATCCATAAAGGCCTTGCTTTGACCGACGCAACAATTCCCAGGAAAGCCGCCGCAACCATCAGCAAAACGGTGAGACTTACATCAGTTTCCACCTCGGCCTTAACATAAGGGTTGAAGAATAGAAGTAGCGCATAAAGGTAAATGGTGCCTATAGCAGCCACGATGCCTATTGCCTGCCCGCAGATTCTTGTCACTTTGGATAAGAGCGGCTTAAGAATTGTACATCATCCCTTTGATGCGTGAGATACAGCTCGGCTTTGTTTAATCTGGTGTTAGCTATATCTTCCCAGAGTTTGTGAGAGATTTCAATCCTGCAAGTGCTGCCGTGGGTGGAGCAACACAAAAAAGCCAAACCGCACAAGCGCGGTTTGGCGAGTGAGTCAATCTGTCAGCTCTGTTTTCAGGGAAAGATCGTTTACAAAGCGTTATTCTTGGGTGGTGCGGGCTCCCTGC
>JASEJH010000089.1:0-5341 GCA_030016455.1 Thermoanaerobacteraceae bacterium | reverse complement strand
TCCCGAGATCAAGACCTGCCGTCGGCGGTTCCTCCGCCCCTTCTTTGTCGAACTTGCAGCCGCCAAAGATGCTCCCCAGCGTGCCGTTGCGTTCCTCAATCTCCGCCAGGATGCCCATGTAGAGATGGACGATGAAGAAGGCCCCAAAGACCCACATGGCAAGGTGATGTACCAGGCGCAGGTCCTGGTTTTTAAACAGGACCAGGAGCCACCCGAACAATGCCCGCCAGAACCCGTCCTGAAAGGCTTCGGCATAAAGGGCGAAGCCGGTGAGGCCCTGTACCAGGATCAGCAGCCCGATAATGAGATAGCTCAGTCCCGCCACAGGGTTGTGCCCCAAGTATAGAGGCCGTTCCCTGCTCAGGAAGAGGTAGTACTTGAGCTGCCGCCATAAGAAGGCCCGCCGCTCACGGCTGACGGGGACCCACTCCCGCCAATTTGCATACCGGTTGCCGGCAAAGAACCAGTATAACCTTATCAAGAGAGCGATTCCCAGGACGAAGGCAGCAATGAAATGGACGGTGCGCACCCAGCCCATGAGGTACGCCTGGGCGGGATCACCGGGCACCGAAACGAAGGGGGAACCGATGTAGTAACCGGTTATCCCGAGAACGAAGATGCTGAGTGCTGTGGCCCAGTGGAAGAGTCGTACCGGCAGTTCCCATACGAGAACCCGTCTAAGCATAGTCACCCCCCCTTAGCACACACGGAAAATTTTAGTTTTGTTACCCCGCGGTTCGACAAGATGCACTGCGCAGGCAATGCACGGGTCAAAGGAGTGAATTGTGCGCAGGATTTCCAGCGGCTTCTCAGGATCCGCAAGTTCGGTGCCTACAAGCGACGCCTCGTAAGCACCGGGCTGACCGTTCGCATCCCGCGGGGAACCGTTCCAGGTGGTGGGCACGATGCACTGGTAGTTTTCGATCCGACCGTTTTTGATTCTGATCCAGTGGCCCAGGGCTCCCCGGGGCGCTTCGGTCCAGCCCCACCCTTCCGCTTCAGCGGGCCAGGTGGACGGATCCCAGTGCTTCTGCTCGTGGATACGCAGGTCGCCCTTACCTATATTCGCCGCCAGTTCCTCGGTCCACGGGATCAATTGTTCCGCGATCACAACCGTTTCAATGCAGCGCGCGGCGGTCCGGCCCAGGGTGGAAAAGAGCGCTTCGGGCCCGGCACCCAACTTTGCGAGCACGGTGTCAACCCAGTACTTCACCCGTTCATGCCCGGCGGCGTATGCCACCAGCATCCTGGCAAGCGGCCCCACTTCTACGGCCTGGTCGTTGTAGCGCGGCGCCTTCAACCACGAGTACTTTTTGTCTGTGTCCAGATACTCGTAAGGCGGTTTAGGACCGGTATAGTTGGGCCAAGTCCCCCCTTGCCACGGGTGTTTTGCCTCCCTGTCGTCTTCGTAGGAGTACCACGAGTGAGTGACGTACTCGGTGACCGCCTTCTGGTCTACCGGGTGAACGGTGCTCAAGTCCCGGCTCAGGATCACCCCGCGGGGCAGGAAAAGGTTTCCGGGATCATCGCTGCTCCTGGTATCAGTCAAAGGAAAGTCGCCGTAAGAGAGGAAGTTCCCCAACCCCTCACCGATTCCGGCCCAGTCAAGATAGAACGGAGCTACTGCCAGCACGTCCGGCAGGTATACCTGTTCCACAAATTCCTTCGCCTTCTTGAACAGGTCTTTGAGGAAGGCGATACCGTCAGCGTTAAGGCCCGCCTGGCTGTTGGGATCTACCGGACAGGACATGCCGCCTACCAGGTAGGTCTGCAGGTGCGGGTTCTTGCCCCCTAAAATTGCGTGCGCCTTAATGACCTCCCGCTGCCATTCCAGCGCCTCCAGGTAGTGCGCCACGGCCATCAGGTTCGCTTCGGGCGGCAGCTTGTACGCCGGGTGTCCCCAGTAAGCGTTCGCAAAGGGACCCAACTGGCCTGTTTTTACGAAGGCGGCCACCCGTTCTTTGATTCCTTTGAAGTAGTCGGCACTGGACTTTGGCCAGTCGGAGATCGACTGGGCCAGTTGTGACGTTTTGGCGGGATCCGCATCCAGCGCACTGACAATGTCTACCCAGTCCAGGGCGTGGAGGTGGTAGAAGTGGATGACGTGGTCCTGAACATACTGAATTGCTTCGAGAATGTTCCGGATCATCCGTGCATTCGGCGGGACCTGGATACCGAGGGCGTCTTCCACCGCGCGCACGGAACAAATGGCGTGCACCGTTGTACAGACGCCGCATATCCGCTGGGTAAACACCCAGGCATCCCGGGGGTCGCGGCCTTTCAGGATGTTCTCGATGCCCCGGAACATGGTGCCGCTGCTCCACGCACCGGTTATCTTTCCGCCTGAGATTTCTGCTTCGATCCGCAGATGGCCTTCGATCCTTGTCAGGGGGTCAATCACAATCTTTGCCATAGATTACCCCTCCCTACTCCTTTGACTCTTCGGTCTTTTCCGTTTTACGCCTGATAATGCTTCCGGCCGCATGGGCGGCAACCCCCGCGGCGGCCACCGCCGCAAGGCCGAGGCCGACGTCATCTGCCGTGGACTCGACCGAAAAGCCCGGTACCGTGGGTAACCGCCGGTAGAAGGGGGTCATCGAGTCCCAGAAGCCGGGCTGCGTGCAGCCGACGCAGCCGTGGCCGGCGCCGACCGGCCAGTTGGTGCCTTCGTTCCAACGGACGGTGGGACAATTGCTGTAAGTCTCCGGCCCCTTGCAGCCCATCAGGTAGAGGCACCAGCCCTTCCGGTGACCCTCGTCGCCCCAGTTCTCAACAAACTGACCGGCGTCGAAGTGGGCGCGGCGCTCGCAGTTGTCGTGAATGCGCTTGCCGTATGCGAAGAGGGGCCGGCCCCAGGCGTCCAGTTCCGGCAGGGATTTGTACGTAAGGTAGTGGACAACCGTCGCCGTGATGTTGACCGCGTTCACGGGGCAGCCGGGGAGGTTTATCACCGGCACCTTGTGCACCAGGTCGCGCACACCTACCGCACCCGTAGGATTGGGCTCGGCCGAAGCCAGACCGCCGAAGGCGGCGCAACTGCCTACGGCAATGACGGCGGCCGCTCCGCGGGTGGCTTCTTCAAGAATCTCCACCGCCGTGCGCCCGCCTATGCAGCAGTAGATTCCGCCCTCCCTGGTGGGAATGGAACCCTCCACGATAACAAGGTGGCCGCCCGTTTTAACGGTTGCTTCCTTCGCTTCCTCCGCCTGCTTGCCTGCCGCCGCCATAATCGTCTCGTGGTAGTCCACGGAGAGCAAGTCCAGCACAATCTCGGCGACGGCCGGGCGCGAGGCCCGCAGGAAGGATTCGGTGCACCCGGCACAGTCCTGGAATTCCAGCCAGATAACAGGCGGACGGCGGACCGATGCCAGCGCCTCGGCGATCCTGCCGACCTGGTCTACCGGCACGGCCAGCGCAGCACCGATGATAGCGCAGAACTTCAGGAATTCGCGGCGTGAGATCCCCTTCCGCTGTAAGGCCTCAAGTACTCCGCCTTCAACACCCCCGAGTCCTGAAGTGAAGTTCCCTCGTTTTGCCATACACAATGTTCCTCCCTTCCTGAATAGAGGTTTAGGATAACTAACTAAGTATTCGCTTTGAAATGTGGATACTTTAGAGAAAAAATGCAGTTCTTCGTTGTTGCCTGGCGTTCACCTCCTACCAACAACGGAACAGGCGGAACGGATGCTGAACCGGAAGCAGATCTTTGAAAGACGGCTCTTTCCTGCTCCCGTGGCTGCCTTGACGCTGATAGAGACAAAATCTTTCGGGCAGCACCTGCAGAAGATTTTCCGACATTTCAACAGAATTTGTCTTAATAGTACAATATTCGGCAGCTTTCAACAAGTGGGAATTGGTGGCAGCTAACGGGTCAACCCATATTTTAAAAATTTTCCATAATGAGCTTGTACCGCAATCAAGCCCATATAAGCCCTCTTTTTTTCGTTTTTGAGTGGGAGCGTCGAAAAGTTATGCGTAACTTCTAAATTTTTCCACAACCGGGTTTAATCCTACCGTCACACAGAAAAACGGCCAAATAACGGCCGTCCTCTCGTGCACACTGCAAAGCCAGGAGTCCTGCACGCCCTGACTGCCTCTGCCGGCGATATCCTCCAGGAGACCGCTGCAAAACCCAGCACTCAACTCTGTGGTACAATGCGCTCAAGCAAACAGGCGTTAGAGTATCCTGTATTCTTTTACGTTGAGTTGAGTGCTGGGTCGTTTTCTAATCGCAGCGGGCGACGTTTCCACCCAACACCGGCCCTGGATAAACGAAGAGCGTTGCGTTGAAGAACTCCGCCGGCAGTCTTTCCACCGCATAACCTACCCACACCCCGGGGCTGAACTCCGACAGCGGCAGGTTGTATCCGCTTCCGTCCCAGGTAAACCTCGCCGTATAGCGAGTTTCGCCAAAATTCGCAGGCGGCGGCAACTCGATACCCGCAACCAGGATGTGCGTCCGGCCATTGAGGGTCCTCAGCCACAGCACCCCTCCGAAGGCCTCCGGCACCTGGGGATTCAAAGCGAGGGAACAAGCGCCCAGCGCCCCTGGCGGACCGGGGACGGCAACGGGCACACAGATCTGCTGGCCCGGGTAAATCAGATTGGGGTCCCTAATCTGCGGGTTTGCCCTGATTAAAGCGTCAAGCGGAACGTTGAAACGCCGGGCAATCCGGTAAAGCGTATCGCCGGTCCTGACTGTGTAGAGCCGGCCCTGGGGACACGGCGGCGGTGGCGGCAGTTGTCTTGTACCAAAGCTTTCATCCATTAGGCTCACCCCTTTTTTTACCATTCTATGCGGGAAGGCTTGAGATTGTATTCGGAGCAAGTGCGGAGCAGGAGGGCGATGGGCAAAAAACAGGCCGAACCGCCGGCTGCCGTGCAATCCGGCGCTGGGATTTTTAGCTTCTTGGAGGACCTCCGGAGGAATAAAATAACCTTCCACAACTTCTGCAGAAGGTCAAGTTTTTGGACTAAGGCAAGCCCTACAAGAACCGAGGGTCAGATATTACAATCATGGTAACCACAGTTCTTTCAAGTCTCTCGGTGTAACCTCGGCCCTATCGAAAAGTCGAAGCAGGAGAACATGCCGCCTAAAAATACCGCCCGCCTGTCTGGAAAATAAACAAAAATCCCTACTAAGATTGACCGCCAGGTTTGCATCAGCCCGTGTCCACCATGTCACCCTTTTCTTCTTTTTTCGTTGACGCACCCAATCATCTTTCTGCGCCTGCGGTAGAAGTCCTGCCATCCGTCGGAACAACCACCGTTTCCTTTTTTCTGGCCGATACGTCTTCACCTTGGCAGCAGCCAGCTTGTTTAACATTTCTTGATGCGGATC
>JASEJH010000088.1 GCA_030016455.1 Thermoanaerobacteraceae bacterium | reverse complement strand
GCCTGACCCGGCAGCAGTTGGACATTGTTTCCGAAGCGGCGGTGGCGGAAGCGCTGCGGGAATACCGGCCGCGGGTGATCGTGAACTGTGCGGCTTACACCGATGTTGACGGAGCCGAAGAAGACCCCCGCCGGGCCTTTCTGGTTAACGCGCTGGCGGTGAAGCAGTTGGCGGCCCTGTGCCGGGTAGAAGGCATAAAGTTGGTGCACGTCAGCACGGATTATATTTTTGATGGTACCAAAGGGGAGCCTTACCGGGTGTACGATCCGCCCGGGCCGGTGAACCGCTACGGCGAAAGCAAGTGGTGGGGCGAGTCTGCACTCCGTGAGGTGGGAGGAGACTACCTCGTTGTCCGGATCAGCTGGCTTTTTGGCCCCGGCGGGCGGCACTTCGTAAACACCGTTTTGAGAGAAGCGGAAGCGGGCAAAGTGATGAAGGTGGTGGATGACCAGTACGGCTGCCCGACATACGCTCCCGACGCAGCCCGGGCGATAGCGGACCTGATCGCGGTCGGAGCGCAGGGAACCTTTCACGCCACGAACGCGGGCGAGACCACCTGGTACCGCTTTGCCTGGGCAGTCCTGGAATTCAGCGGAATCAAGGCGCGGCTCGAACCCTGCGCCACGGAGGATTTCCCCCGGCCCGCGCGGCGGCCGCGCTACACCGTGCTCGACGACTTTCCGCTGAAGGAAGTCATCGGCTACCGGCTGCCGCCGTGGGAGGACGCGCTCCGGCGCTACCTGGCGGAGCGTTAAGCGAGAAAGGGCGGAGCCGCGGAACCGGAAGGGCGCGGCTTGCGCCCTTTAAGTTTTTAAGGTTTAAGGAGGCCAGTGGTGGGCGCAAAGGCGGAAGGGGCGCTGTTGTCCGCACCGGGCACGGAAAGAACGGAGCCGGCTCCAAAGAAAGTGCTCTTTGTCGCCACGGTGGCCCGGCACCTGCTGGCGTTCCACATCCCCTACTTCCGGTTGTTCCAGAGATGGGGCTACGCGGTGGAGGCGGCCTGCAACCCGGCGGGGGAGGCTGCGGCGTTCGCCGCCTTAGGGGTGCGGCTGCACCCCGTGCCGTTTAGGCGGCGGCCGCTTTCCTTGGGGAACCTTGAGGCCTTCCGGGTGCTGCGGCGGCTTTTGCGGGAGGAGTGCTTCGCGCTGGTGCACGCCCACACCCCCGTGGCGGCGTTTCTGGCACGCTTGGCGGCGCGAAGCTGTGGTTTTAAGCCCGTCCTCTACACCGCGCACGGTTTCCACTTCTTTCGGGGCGCCCCTCTGCGGAACTGGCTCCTTTACTACCCGCTGGAGTGGCTGGCGGCGCGCTGGACAGACGGACTTCTGGTTTTAAACGAAGAAGATTATGCCCGGGCGCGGGCTCTGCCGGTGCGCGGGCAAATTTTCCGGGTTCCCGGGGTAGGGGTGGAGCTGGAGCGGTTCAAGGTGCCAGCGGCCGAAGGGCTCGAGTTCCGGGAGGAGCAGGGTTTGCGGCCGGAGGCGCCGGTAGCCGTGGTGGTGGCGGAACTGAGCCGGGTGAAGAACCACGAGCAGTTGCTGTACGCCTGGCGCGAGGTCCTGCGCCGGTTGCCGGAAGCGGTGCTGCTGGTAGTCGGAACGGGAGAGCGGCGGTGCGAACTGGAGGGCCTGGCGGGGAGGCTCGGTCTGGGGTCGGGTGTGCGCTTTCTGGGCTTCCGGAGTGACGTTCCGCGGGTGCTTGCGGCGGCCGATGTGGCGGTCTTGACCTCGCGGCGGGAGGGGCTTCCCCGGGTCATCCTGGAGGCGATGGCGGCCGGAAAGCCGGTGGTGGCCACAAACTTGCGGGGGAGCAGGATGCTCGTGGCCGACGGCGAGACAGGGTTCCTGGTGCGGGTGGGGGACGTAGCGGGCACGGCCAGGGCTTTGTGCGCCCTGCTCGCGGACAGGGAGCTGAGCCGCAGGATGGGCGAAGGGGCAAGGCGCCGGGCGGAGCCGTACGGGATGGAACGGGTGAAAGAGATAATGGCAGACATCTACCGGCGTTTTGTTCCCGGAATTCCCGGAACCGGGCCGGCAGGAAAACGGCGTTAAAAGGCGAATTTTGAAGAAGAAGCGCGGGTGCGGATCGGGATAATCATGAAGAAAAACAGTTTGCGGCGGCTGCCGGTCGCCCTGGTGGCCGCGGGTGACCTGGCCGCCTTAAACCTGGTGCTGTTGCTGGTATTCTACCTCCGCTTCGGCGGGGCCCTGCCGGCGGCGAACCTCGAGGCGCTGGTGAGTACGCTTCCCTGGGCGAGTTTCACCGCGCTGGTGCTGTTCGCCGGTATCGGGCTGTACGAGCGGCGGCTGGGCGATTTTGTGCCGGTAATGCGGGCGCTTGTACCGGCGATCATCGGGGCTACCCTGGCGACGGCGGCCATCGCGTTCTGGGTGCGGGGCTTCGCCTTCCCCCGGAGCGTTCTGGTGCTCGGCGCCTTCGGACAGTTCGGAAGCATCCTGTTGTGGCGGGGCGTTTGCTGGCACCTGGAGCGTTTGTTGCACGGGCGGCGGGGCCTCTTGGTGGTGGGGGCCGCGGAGACGGTGCGCCCGGTCTTGGAGAAACTGCTCGATCTGCCGCGGAGCCTCTTTTACATCCGGGCGGTGGTCAAGCCCGACGAACCGGCGTTTGCGGCGGAGCTGGCGGCGTCGGACGGCGTAGTGATCGCCCCGGGAGTACCGGAGGCCGCGAAGGCGCGGGTGGTGGCGGCCTGCCTGGAGGCCGGGCGGGACGTCTACCTGGTGCCCGAACTCTACGAGGTGATGTTGACCGGGGCCCAGGTGGTTGAATTGGATGACCTGCCGGTGCTGCAGGTCGAGGAGTTGCGGCTGTCGCCGTTGCAGGCGGCGGCCAAGCGCGTGGTGGACGTCGGTGCGGCGTTGATTATCCTTGCGTTTTCGCTGCCGGTATTGCTTCTGGCGGTGTTGCTGGTGCGTCTCACGTCGCCCGGGCCGGTGTTTTACATCCAGGAGCGGGTGGGCTTCCGGGGACGGGTTTTCCGGCTCTGGAAACTCCGCACGATGGTTGCGGATGCGGAGCGCGAAACCGGACCGGTGCTGGCGCGGGCAAATGACGCGCGGGTAACGCGGGTCGGCAGGCTCCTGCGGGCGATACGGCTCGACGAGTTGCCGCAGCTTTTCAACGTTCTCAAGGGTGAAATGAGCCTGGTGGGGCCAAGGCCGGAGCGGCCGGTCTTCGTGGACGAATTTGCGCGGGCGCACCCTGGATACCATTACCGGCACCTGGTCAAACCGGGGCTTACCGGAATGGCCCAGGTTTACGGACGCTACACCACGTCGCCAGAGGACAAGCTCCGCTACGACCTCTATTACATCCGCAATTACTCGCTGCTGCTGGACCTCAAGATCCTGCTCCGGACGATACCGGTGGCGCTGACACCGAGTGCTGCGCGGGGTGAAGAGGAAGCGGCGGCGGACAAGACCGCGGCGATCCACGCCTTGATGAACGGGACGCGCGAGGCGGCTGCCGGACGCGAAGTTCAAGAACCGGTTGAATAACCGGCGAACAGTTTTCTGGCCTTATGCCCCTTCAGTTAGTTGTTCTATTCGTTCGAAATAAGGCGGTGCTCGACCCGGAAGTTCCCTTCACGCGGTCCGTAAGCGATGATGTCTAGGGCTACCGGCCGTCTGGCGGCGTCCAGGTGCACCACCATGGCGCTGTAAGGGATTTCTCTGGCGCTCTGGAGACCCCTGATGCCGGCCGCGCCGGTCGTGCCCGGGTTCAGCAGCAGTGACGAGCCGTCGCCTTCCACCGCCGGGCGGTGCGTGTGCCCGCAAACCACGAGCGGCACCCGGCCCGCAAACCGTCTGGCCACCCGCGGATCGTGCACCATCAGGATGTCCACCGGGCGTTCGGCCGAGCGCAGGGCCTTGGCAAGCGCGTCGGCCTGGGTGCGAAGTTCTGCCTCTTCCTGTTCCGGGGTGTCTGTCTTGGGCGCCGCGCGGTACGCCGAGGGGTGGGGCGAGCCCAGTACCGTCAGGCCGGCTACGGTTATCGTCCTTCCTTCCAGGACATGCGCCCTTGGTTGAGCCGCCACAAACTCCATCACCTCGGGGGAGTCGTGGTTCCCCGGAGCGAAAACGTAGGGTACCGGGATTCTTTTGATATCCTCCATAAGCGCGAGCTCAAGGGGCGAACCCAGGTCGGTCAGATCACCCGCGTCGAGCACCGCGTCGACGTCAAAGCGGGAGACGAGTTCCTGGACCAACGCCAGCCCGACGGGATTGTTCTGGATGTCGGCGACCAGGAGGAGTTTGGTCCCGTTGTCGCCGGCTGCGGCGGCGTTGAGACTGTCCGCCCGGTTGAACAGGGCCTGCAGGTTGGCGACAACCGCGGGGGCCTTGGACTTGAATTCCTGGAAACCGGTAACCAGGTCCTGGCTCAAGGCCAGCACTTGCGGGGCCGCCTCGATCATCCCGCTGTATGCGGGATGCCTGAAGGCGTCGGCCCGGTAGGTCAAGTACGCGGGGGTAAGCCAGGCTGCCGTCAGTAGGAATCCGGCCAGGGCCGGCTGCCAGATTTTCCGCAGCGGCGGGCGGAAGACGAACCAGGTAAGGACTACCGCCCCGAGGATTCCCAGGAGAAACTGCCGGAAGACAAAGGCCTTGAGTGCTCGCGCCACATCCGTCTCCAGGCGTGCCCACAGCATACCCAGGTCCGGGTTGTTCAGGGTGGCGGTGACCATCTTTTCCTCCACCTGAACCAGGGTGACCCGGCATTCGAGCGGGGCGGAGTGGGTTTCGGCGGTCAGGGTGCCTAAAGGCGGGAATTCAACCACCGTTCGCCCGGAGAGCGCGGGACGGACGGCCCCGCGGACCTTAAAGCCGTCGAGTTGGTACTCTGCGGGTCCGAGGATCCAGATGAAAAGGACGGCACCGGCCAAGGCCACTGCAAGTTGCAGCAACGTCCCCAGCCACCTGTTTTTAAAAAGAAAACCCGTCTTGATCACCCGACCCTGCTGCTGATTTCCCTCTTTAAGCAATATGATAGCAGGATTGTTGCGGTGTGCAAAAAGGAAAATGTCACCGCTGCAGCGCTTCCCGGCGGTACTGAACGGCGGGGTTCCAGAGAAGCCAAGTCTTGATCCCGCGGTTTTCGGTGGCCCGGATCTCGGCCTTGATCTCCGCCGGACCGTACGGAGGCGGCCCGAGCGTGAAAGCTTGCAACCACGGGCGGAGACGGCAGCCGCTGTGCTCGATCAGGCGTTCGAAGTCGGCCAGCGTTCCGTCAACGACTTCGTAGGGGTGGGCGTTGGGATTGGAGAACCCGTAATTGCCGGGGCTGTAGTGGGAGGGGTAGGCCATCGGCGAGAGGAAGTCCAGAAAGGGAGCCAGGCGCTCCGGGCGCTGGCCGATGAGCAGGTCGTCCTTGGCGTAGCCGATGAAGCCGAAAACCGCGACGGACAGCCACCTTTCCCAGCCCAATTTCTCCCGGGCGTAGCGCACGAAACCGGCAATGACGTCGGTCCGGTGCCGGTTGCCCATACCGGGGTAGTGTGAGGTCCAGGCGTCTTTCCCTTCGGGAAATCGCAGGTAGTCGAACTGAACCTCGTCAAAGCCCAGGTTGTATGCCTCTTCGGCCAGGGCGATGTTGTAATCCCAGACCTCGCGGGAGCACGGGTTGACCCAGACCCCGCCCATCAAGGGGTAGCCGCCGGCGGTGCGCACCATCAGGTCGGAGCGCTTCCGGGCCAGGACCGGGTCCCGCATGACAACAATCCGGGCCACGCTGTAGATGCCGCGGGCCCGGAGTTCCTTGAGCATCTCCTTTATTGGCAGGTAATTCTGGGCGGCACCGACCTCCTTGCCTAAGGGTACCTCCGACAGGTACCCGATGCGGCCGGACTCGTCCTTCACGTCGAGCTGGATGGTGTTCAGGCCGCTCTTTTCCACGAGCTCGATCACCTGCTGCCAGCGGGCCTTGGAGGAAGCGTAGGCAAAGGTCACGTGGATCCCCCTGGCGTTCAGGGCCCGCCTTTCGCGTTCGGGCGTGCGATAATCCGACAACCGGGTCTGGTAGACCACGACCTGCCCGGGGGGGGTGTCGGGAAGCGCCTCCTCCCAACCCTGCGGGATGGCGATGGTGTCGGGATTGCCGTCGCTGACATAGCGGGTGGGTTCGATGCGGTCCAGCCAGTTGGTGAGGGAACTGGTACCGTGGTCCTGAAAAACCTGGATCCGCTGCACCCGGGTGGGATCGAACTCGCGGTGGTGCGGGGACCGGGCCGCGCTCCAGGCCCACCATACTACACCGTGGTGGCGGTAGCTGACGCTGTCGTAAGTGCCCTGAACGACGGTCTCGTAGGGCTGGGGCAGACCGTCCTGGACGATGGCGAACGCCGCCGGACGGTATCCCGGCACTGCCTGCTGGATAAGCGCCTGCAGGCCGGCGATTTCGGCCCGGACCTTCTGCGCGGGCAGGTTTTTCAGGTTGGTGTGGTGCAGGGTGTGGTTGCCGATTTCAAAGCCCCACTCTACGAGCAGTTGC
>JASEJH010000087.1 GCA_030016455.1 Thermoanaerobacteraceae bacterium | reverse complement strand
AAACGACCACGAAGCGGTGCTCTTTAACGGGGCGGATGAAGACGCGCACGCCCTCAATCTCCGGCACGGCCTCCTGCAGGCGGGCGCAGATTTTTTCTGTATGCGCAGTGGCCGGGCGGCCGGCCCGCCGGTCAACCAGGGTCGTCCCCTGCGGTTCGTGGCGGACGGTGGCGAAGTTGGCCCGCACGGCCACGTCCTGTGGTTCCAGGGGAAAGCCGATTCCCAGCGCCTCGAGTACCCCCCGGCCGATGACGTAGCGCAGCGGGTCGTAGCCGAACAGCGCCAGGTGTCCCGCACTGGAACCCGGGGTGATCCCGGGAAGCACCGGGTGGGCGAGGCCCAGCTCCGACCTGCGCGCCAGCGCGTCCAGGTTTGGGGTGCAGGCGGCCTCGAGTTCGGTGGCGCCGTTTCGCTCCGGTACCGGCAGCCCGCCGATCCCGTCCAGCACCACCAGCAGCATCTTCGTCTCCGCCGGGTGCGCCAGTTCCTGAAGCAGTTTTTCCAGATCCATCTTTACCCTCCGCCTATTTATTCTCCCCGCAACCCTGTTCTTTATTTTTCGTCTTTCTGCGTCAAAAACCTCCCGCAAGTTGCCTGTGCCGAGAAACTTTTCCTGTGGAACTCCTCCCGGTTTTTCCTTAGAATTGTTATAAAAGAATTTTTGGGAGGGCGTCATGAAACCACACCCGTTTTTCACCTGCCGGGCGGCGTGGAGTGGGACCCTGGTCCTGCTGCTGTTGGTTATTGTTGCTCTGCTTGCGGGCTGTGTCCCGCGGGGGCAGTTGACGGTTGAGTCCTCGCCCGGCGGGGCGGAGGTGACGGTCAACGGGGAGCGTAAGGGCAGAACCCCGCTGGTCCTGGAAGACCTCAAGCCGGGCGTTTACAATGTTTCCGTGACTCTCCGGGGCTACGCGCCCTACCGGCAAAAGGTCGAAGTGAAAAATGATGCGGTGGCCGTGAGCGCCGAACTCGTCGCGCTGCCGGTTAAACTGCGCGTGGAGACCGAACCCGCGGACGCGTTCCTGTACCTCAATGGGAGGGCTGCCGGCTACCGGCAGCGGACCTTTGAGGGACTCACCCCGGGCCCGCTGGTCCTGCGGGTGGAAAAGGAGGGCTACGAAACCTGGGAGAAGGCCGTCAGGCTCGAACCGGGGGATAACGCGGTCCGTGTGGTCCTCGAAAAGGGAAACCGGGGCCGGCTGAGCATCGCCTCGGACCGGGACGGAGACCGGGTCTACCTGGACGGCGTACTGATCGGCCGGACGCCCCTGCAGTCTTACAAGGTTGCTCCCGGCAGGCACGTGGTGAAGCTGGTCCGGGACGGCAAGTCATGGGAAGGGACCGTTTGGGGCTTCAGCGCGGGGCGCGGGGATATGGTTCCCACCGACCTGACCGTGGTCCAGACCAACCTCGCCGCGGGCTGGACGCTCCGGGGATACCCTTTTTCCAGGCTCGCGGCACAATACGGCGGGGCCTGGGGCTGGACGCCGGACGGCGCACGGGCCGTTCTCAACGGCCGCGGGATCCAGTTCTTAAACCTGGATACCTTTGAAGTCCAGAAAACGGACGTAATGGCCTGGGATCTGGCCGGGTGGTCACCTGACGGCAGGCTCCTCGCCTTCACCGGCGACGGTCTGGTGGGAACGCTGAAACCGGACGGGATGGAAGTAAAGACCTACGAATACGACCGCGCCGGGATTCCGGAAGCCGACGGGTACCGGGTGTTATGGCATCCCGACGGCCGCCATCTGCTCGTGGAGGCGGCCGGTGAGTGGAAAAGCGTCTACTGGCTGCTGGATTTGGAGAGCGGCAAGGCCCGGCCCTTTATTGACGGCCTGCAGGAAAAATTCCCCGGCCGGCGGGTCACCGTGTGCGGTTTCCTGCCCGGCGGCGAAGTCCTTGCGGAAGTGCGTTCTTACATCCGCAGGAACGGGACGTCCGCCTACACCGAGGCGGGGTACTTTGCGGACGTGGGCGTCTGCGACCCGGAAGCGGGCGCGATTACCTTTCTCACCGAGGCCGCCGAAGGGCAGTACTACCACCCCCTCGGCGTGAGCCCTGACGGTCAGCGTGCCTACTTCGAACTCTTCGAGCGGAAGAGTCCGTACGACGAGCAGGTGCGGACGGCGCTCGGATTCGTGAATACCGACCGCAGCGGGGCGCAGGTGATCGTCAGAGGGGAGAAGTTAGGTCCCGGCAGTTGGTCCCCGGACGGGAAGCAACTCCTGTACGTCAGCGGCGGCGCGCGGTTGACCCTCGCGGATGCCGGCGGGGAGAACGCACGCGCCCTTTTCACCGTGCCCAACACCGGCTGGCAGCCGGGCTTCAGCATTGACGGGATCGTATGGTCCCGAGACGGTTCCAAGGTCTGGCTTTTCGGCAGCGACGGCACCGCCTGGTTTGCCGTCAAAGATTAGCCGGCGGCGCGCATCCCGGCCGCTGCAGGCCAAATACATCCCTGGAATTCTCCCGCACCCGGTATGGCAGGAAAAAACAGGGGAGATGTCTAATAGTGACCGGTACGGGTTCCGAGCCCGGATAGCTCCAGTCACACGGAGGTTGACCGTTGCGCATGCCCGCACCGGTTTTCGTTTACGGTACTTTAATGCGGGACCGGAGCAACCACGGCCTGCTCCGCGGCTGCCGTTTCCTCGGCCGGGCCGCCGCCTGCGGCGTCGGCCTTTACGCCGTGACGCCCCGTTTTCCGGGGGCGGTGCGTGAACCCGGAAGCACCGTGCGCGGCGAGGTCTACGCGGTGGACGCTTCGACCCTGCGGGACCTCGACGAACTGGAGGACAACGGAAGGCTTTACCGGCGGGAGCTCCTGCCGGTCGTGCTGGAGGAAACAGGGGAAACCCTGACGGCCTGGGTGTATCTCTGGCTCCGCGGGGTGCGGCCCGAAAAGGCCGTGCCCCCGGAGAGGCAGCCCTGGCACCCGTAAGCCGGCGGCCGGGTTGTGCAGGAGGCCGGGACGCTTTTTCAAAAGGGGAAAGGTGAGTGGATGGCGACGTTTGATCTTGGCCGTTTCACCGAAAAATCACGGGAAGCGCTGGCTGGGGCGCAGGAATTAGCGGCAGCGCGGAGCCACCAGGAGGTAGGCTCGAAGCACCTGCTCGCCGCTTTGCTGAGGCAGGAGGGCGGCATTGCCCCGCGCGTTTTTCAGCAGGCGGGGGTGGACCCGCGGCTGCTCGAACGCGAGATAGAGGAACTGCTGCAAAGAATTCCCGCCGTCACCGGGCAGGGGGTAATGAGCTACCTGAGCCCTTCGCTGCTGCGGGTGCTGCGGCGGGCGGACGAAGAGGCCCGGGCGCTGAAGGACGCCTACCTGAGCGTGGAGCACCTGCTGCTGGCCCTGCTGGAGGAAGCGGAGGAGGACTTGCGGCGCCTGTTCCGGCGGCTGGGCTTGGACCGGGAGAAGCTGCTGGCGGCGCTTAAGGCGGTCCGCGGGACCCAGCGGGTGGACAGCGAGAACCCGGAGGAAACCTACGAGGCCCTGGAGCGCTACGGTCGGGACCTGACGCGCCTGGCGCGGGAGGGGAAGCTCGACCCGGTGATCGGCCGGGATGAGGAGATCCGCCGGGTCATCGAAATCCTTTCCCGGCGGACCAAGAACAACCCGGTGCTGATCGGCGAGCCGGGAGTCGGGAAGACGGCGATCGTGGAAGGGCTGGCGCGGCGCATCGTGGCGCAGGACGTTCCGGACAGCTTGAAGGAGAAGCGCGTTATCGCGCTGGACATGGGGGCGCTGATCGCCGGCGCGAAGTTCCGCGGCGAGTTCGAGGAGCGTCTGAAAGCCGTGCTGAAAGAGGTCCAGGAGTCGGCGGGGCGCGTCATCCTCTTCATTGACGAACTGCACACCGTGGTCGGCGCCGGGGCGGCCGAGGGCGCCGTGGACGCCAGCAACCTGCTAAAACCGATGCTGGCGCGCGGCGAGCTTCGCTGCATCGGGGCCACCACGATTGACGAGTACCGGCGGCACGTCGAAAAGGACGCCGCCCTGGAGCGGCGTTTCCAGCCGGTGCTGGTGCAGCCCCCCTCGGTCGAGGAAACCGTCTCGATCCTGCGCGGCCTGAAGGAACGCTACGAGGTCCACCACGGGGTGCGGATCAAGGACGCGGCCCTGGTGGCGGCGGCCGTGCTGTCCGACCGCTACATTTCCGGCCGTTTCCTGCCCGATAAGGCCATTGACCTGGTGGACGAGGCGGCGGCCCGGCTGCGGACCGAAATGGAGAGCCTGCCCGCGGAGCTGGACGAGATCAACCGCCGGATCATGCAGCTCGAGATCGAGGAGGCGGCCCTGAAGAAAGAGGAGGACGCCGCCTCTCAGGCCCGGCTGGAACGGATCAGGAAGGAATTAGCGGCGTTGAAGGAGAAGGCGGATGCGATGCGGCGTCAGTGGGAGGAAGAAAAGGAGACCATCGCCCACGTGCGGCAGCTTAAAAAGGAGATTGACCAGACGCGCCTGGAGATCGAAAAGGCGGAGCGGGCCTACGACCTCAACCGTGCGGCGGAACTGCGGTACGGGCGGCTGAACGACCTAGAGAAGCGCCTCAAGGCGGCGGAGGAACTGCTGGCGGAGAAGCAGCGGCACGGAATGTTTTTGAAAGAAGAGGTGGACGAGGAGGACATCGCCCGGGTGGTCAGCCGCTGGACGGGCATCCCGGTCAGCAGGCTGATGGAGGGCGAAAGGGAGAAACTGCTCCGCCTGGACGAACTCCTCCACCGGCGGGTGGTGGGGCAGGACGAGGCCGTCCGGGCGGTGGCCGACGCGGTGATCCGGGCCCGCGCCGGCGTCAAGGATCCGAACCGGCCCGTGGGCAGCTTCCTTTTCCTCGGCCCCACGGGCGTGGGCAAGACCGAGCTCAGCAAGGCGCTGGCGGAGGCGCTTTTTGACGACGAGCGGAACATCATCCGCCTCGACATGTCCGAGTATATGGAAAAGCATACGGTGGCCCGGCTGATCGGTGCCCCGCCCGGCTACGTCGGGTACGAGGAGGGCGGGCAGCTCACCGAGGCCGTGCGGCGGCGCCCCTACAGCGTCGTCCTCTTCGACGAGGTCGAGAAGGCGCACCCGGATGTCTTCAACGCGCTGCTCCAGATTCTGGACGACGGCCGCCTGACCGACGGCAAGGGGCGCACAGTGGACTTCCGCAACACCATCATCATCATGACCTCCAACATCGGGAGCCAGCAGATCCTCGCCTTCCAGGAACGGGGCGGCGGCGACTACGAGCGGCTCAAGGAAGGCGTCCTCGCCCTCCTGAAACAGTATTTTCGCCCGGAGTTCTTGAACCGCGTGGACGAGATCATCGTCTTCCGGGCTCTTGACCGTGAGCAGATCGAGAGGATCGCGGCCCTCTTCTTAGAAAGGCTGGCCCTGCGGCTCAAGGAAACCCAGCAGGTAACACTTTCCTGGGAGAAGGACGCGCTGGCCCACCTGGCCACAAAGGGCTACGACCCGGCCTTTGGCGCCCGTCCGCTCCGGCGGGTCGTCCGGCAGGAAGTGGAGACGCCCCTCAGCCGCAAGCTCGTCGGCGGCGAAATCAAGCCGGGCGACACCATAACGGTAAAAGCGGCCGGCAAAGGCCTGACCTTCGAAGTCCGCGCTGCGGCGTAGCCGCGCGCCTGTGTCAAAGAGCTTCAGAGAAGCGGACCACATTGATTTTTTTCTCAACGTGCCGCCGGAAAAAATCAAGCCGCTGGCTCGTTCTCACGCTCTCCGCTCCCCGTCGTTTTTCAGGCAGCCCGACACTCAACGGGTTGGTTGAGTGTCGGGTAAGGTCGGCGACCCTTTTGGTGATTGCCGGATATCCTTCCCCGTAAAGCCCTGCAGCATGGCGGGGAAGAAATCTTTGCCTCTTCTGTTTCAGCACTGCTTCGCCCCCGGTCCGAATCTGCGCAACGGCAGCAAGAAGCCTGGCGCCGAGGGCGGCAGGATTGCTGCCGTAGTTAGCTGCATGAACTCAACATCTTTGTTAAGTTTGTCGGGTGAAAAAAACCGGCTCGCGACCTCATTAGTGCAAGAGAGGAGCCCGGCAGGAAAACTGGCGGTACTTGGCGAATAGACCAAAAGCAGGTAATGATAATGGTACGCGCCTTTACGGTTTGAACCGCCAAAAACGGCTGTTTGGTAAAGCTTTAAGTTTATCCGGCAGGAGAGGGTTATGGCGAAGAAGAAAAGCGTAGCGCAAAACGGCAATGGCGACCTGGAGTTCGCCGACCGGCTCTGGTCGGCGGCGAACAGGCTGCGGGGCACGGTGGAGGCGGCCGAGTACAAGCACATCGTCCTCGGGCTGCTCTTTCTCAAATACCTCTCCGACGCTTTCGAAAACAGGCATAAGTTCCTGCTGCGGGCCGTAACCGATCCCGCCAACACGGAATACTACGTCAAAGAAGCGCTGGCGGAGTACATCGCTTCGGTAGCGGAAGATAAGGACGAGTACCTTGCCGCCAACGTCTTCTGGATCCCGCCCCAAGCCCGCTGGTCTTATCTTTTGGCCAACGCCCGCCAGCCAAATCTCGGCCGGTTGATTGACGAAGCGATGGCGGCCATCGAGAAAGAGAACCCGAAACAGCT
>JASEJH010000086.1 GCA_030016455.1 Thermoanaerobacteraceae bacterium | reverse complement strand
GTGAGAAGCTGAAAAAACAACAGTTGGTGGAGATTCTTGGTCGATCCAGCAAGACCATCGAGAAAGCTCTTGTTGATGGGAGACTTCTGGGCTTTTGTGAAAGATTGGTAGACGGCAGTTGGCGTTTAACTCCTCAAGGATTGGAATTTGCAGCAGCAGACATGGCCCGTAAAAGGCAAATATTTAAAGAAAGCATGATGGAAGTCCCTTTTGCGAAAGAGTTTGCCATCCAGATTTCTCAGAGTGAGAGCAAGCCAGAAGATATAGTTAGAGATATGTTGTTTAAAAGAAATAAGCAGATCAGCTATGCAACTATTGTGACTCTTGCGAGAATTCTTAACAATTGGTGTAGCTACTGTGGAATTGTCGGAACTGCTTAAATTAAATCGAAGAGGCTTAAAATGCGGGGTTTAAATAGACAAGTCACCTTACGTATTGCTGGCGTTGTCCGCGAAAGCGTTGTTGACGGGCCGGGCTTACGCTACGTCGTCTTCGCCCAGGGCTGTCCGCACCGCTGTCCCGGGTGCCACAACCCGGAGACGTGGGACCCGGCGGGCGGATACGAGGTGACTGTTGAAGAAATCCTGGGGGATATCGTCCGCAACCCGCTCGTGAGGGGTGTCACTTTCTCCGGCGGGGACCCCTTCCTTCAGGCGGGTGCTTTTGCGGCTTTAGGGCGGGCGCTTCGGCAGAAGGGCTACGACATCGTTACTTACACCGGCTACACCTACGAGGAGCTCCGGGCGATGACGGACCCGGCGGTCCAGGACCTCTTAGCGGTGACCGACATCCTGATTGACGGCCCCTTCATTCTGGACGAGCGGGACCTTACCCTTCCCTTCCGCGGCTCCCGAAATCAGCGCATTATTGACCTTCGTGCCACAAGGGCGAGCAAATCCTCGAAAAGAGCTTTCTTTCAAAATTAAGAAAACGTCTTCCGGAAAAATCAGTTTTAATCGCATTTGGCATATTTTACGGCAGGCGTGTAATATAATAAAAAATAAAATTTTGGTTTTTTGGGGTTCTTGGGTTTTTGGGGGGAGCAGATTGGCCTTAACAAGACGGCGCAAGGATTTTCTCGCGGCGGTACTCAAGATGTACGAGCAGCGCCAGCGACCGGTGCACTACAGCGACGTAGCCCAGATGCTCAAAGTAAGCCGTTGGACGGCGTACGATATTCTTCGTGAGCTTGAAGTCGACGGTTATCTGGAAGCGGTTTACGGACCGGGCAGAGAGGAGCGAGGTCCGGGCCGGACCCAGGTGTTTTACCAGCCGACTCCAAAAAGGGAGGAGCTCAAGACGGGCACGGAGGACTGGCTGGTGCTGCGGGCGCGCTTGCTGGCACTACTGGGTGAGAAAAAGCGGGCGGCAAGGGAAAAGGTGGCGGAGCTTCTTCATGAACTGCCGGAGATTCAGGGCCGGCTGGCAAAAAGCGCTTATAACCTTACGGTATTGATCGCCCACCTGGGGGAAATTGGCGGGCGCGGGCGGAAAGCCCTGGCCGAGATGGTCAACCGGGCGCGGCATCCCGAGCAAGGTTTGAGCCTCTTTGCCGGTGCGGCCATCGGCAGCCTGCTCCGGGTACGGGGTGTCATCTCCGGGCCCGTGGAGGAGTGCGTTAAACGGTTGCAAGCTCATCTCAACGAGTTAGAGCCAGGCGAGGCCAGCTCACTGGCCAGTTTCTTAAAGGAGGGACTCGAACGGTCAGTTTAGGTTTTGGGGGTGGGAGGAAGGATGCACACGTGAGGATGGTAACAGTACGGTTGGAGTGAGTAACGATGGAGGATTTAGTGCGAGGAGAAGGTTGGCCGATAGACACGACAACCATGGCTTGAAATGACAACGAAGGAGGGGGATTTATGGCACACGTTTTACCTAGTTTTGACTTTGCCAAGCGATTTGTCGAGGAACAGGTGCTCCGGCAAATGCTCGGGTATGTTGACCGGAATCCCGCGGAAAACCTCCCAAAAATCCTCAATTTAGCAAAGAAATTGGCGAAACAGCCGCATCACCAGCAGCACGCGTTAAAGATTCTGGACTGGTACGAAAACAATCCGGCGGGACGGGCCTACATCAACCGTCTTTTTGAGCGGACACACCCGAACGTAAAGCGGCGCCTTGTGTACAACTGGTTTGTCAACGCGATGCTCCTGGGCATTCCGCGCCAGCAGGAACTTTCGGAGAGGCTCGGGGTGCATATCCCGAACTTCTTCCTGGTTGACCCCACCAGCGACTGCAACCTGCGGTGCGAAGGTTGCTGGGCGGGGCTGTATTCAAAGCACGATACGCTTGATTTTGAAACGCTTGACCGGCTGCTGACCGAGGCAAAAGAACTTGGCATATACTGGGTGGTAATGTCGGGTGGAGAGCCGTTCAAGTACCCGCACCTGCTTCGCCTGGCAGAAAAGCACCCGGACATGGCCTTTATGCTTTATACCAACGGTACGCTGATCACGGAACGGGTGGCCGACGCGATCGTGGAACTGGGTAACCTTTCGCCGGCGATAAGCCTCGAGGGATGGCGGGAGCGGACCGACGCGCGGCGCGGCAAGGGAGTATTCGATCGAATCATGAAGGTTATGGACGCCCTCCGGGAGCGGGGCGCCATCTTCGGCGTTTCAATTACGATTACGAAGTACAACGTCGAGGAAGTCACGAGCGACGAGTTCATTGATTTCCTCATTGACAAGGGAGCAATCTACGGCTGGACCTTCCACTACGTTCCGGTCGGCCGGGATCCCAATTTGGACCTGATGGTGACGCCGGAGCAACGCGCCTACCTGGCGGAGCGGATTCCTTACATCCGGACGCACAAGCCGATCCAGATCGCCGATTTCTGGAACGACGGCGAACTCACACACGGCTGTATCGCCGGCGGCCGGATGTACTTCCATATTGCGGCGAGCGGCGACGTGGAACCCTGCGCCTTCGCGCATTTCGCTGCAGACAACATCAAAGGGAAGAGCCTGCTCGAAGTGCTGAAAAATCCGGTGTTTGCGGCGTTCCAGAAGCGGCAGCCGTTCCAGGAGAACTTCTTGCGGCCCTGCCCGATTATTGACGTCCCACAAGCCCTAAGGGAAATTGTGGCGGAGACCGGTGCTCGGCCTACCCATCCCGGGGCGGACTCCGTGCTTACTGGAACGATCGCTTCCTACCTCGACCGGCGCGCTGCGGAGTGGGGTAAGGTGGCAGATGAAATCTGGACCCGGAAGCACGGGCTCCGGAAGAAAACTGCGCGGGCCCGCTGACCGGCCGAACGGATACGAAAAAAACCGCCGCGTTTTGATACACGGCGGTTTTTTTTACTTATTTGAACCGCAGCTTGGAGTTTTTAATGGCAGCTTGAACAGTTCGAAGCCTTGCAGGTGGTACAGGAGGCACCCTTGCCCCCCTCGACGCCGCGGGTGGCGAAGGAAGAAAGAAGTCTTTCGGGGTTCGGGGTATTGCAGGCCGGACAGGAAAGGTTTTCTCCACTTTCACCGACCGGACACAGCCTTTCAAAGCGGTGGTGGCATGCCTTGCAGCGAAATTCATAAATGGGCATGGGAGCTCTCCTTTCGTTC
This sequence comes from Thermoanaerobacteraceae bacterium, assembly GCA_030016455.1. Taxonomy (GTDB): domain Bacteria; phylum Bacillota; class Desulfotomaculia; order Desulfotomaculales; family Ammonificaceae; genus Yes71-27. The sequence continues at coordinate 3,028 of JASEJH010000086.1, read as the reverse complement.
GTAATCTGCGTCAACTAAAAGCTTAACGGGAAACACGGTCTCTTGTCAATAACGGTCCACGGTTCGACAGGATTTTGGGTGCGGGCAGAGAATAGGGTTTATTATCAAGCGCGCGGGAGAGTAGAGAAATGCGTTTAAGTTTTTACGGCGCCACCCGGATCGTGACCGGCTCCTGTTTTCTGGTCGAGACCGGGGGGCTTCGGGTTCTTGTTGACTGCGGCCTCTTCCAGGGTACCCGGGAAATCCGGGAACTCAGCTTCAAGCCTTTTCCGTTTTTGCCGGCTTCCGTTGACTACCTTTTGCTGACGCACGCCCATATTGACCATTCGGGACTGATTCCGCGCCTGTGCAGGGAGGGCTTCCAAGGCAAGATCCTGGCCACGAAGGCGACGGTTGACTTGATGGGGGTCCTTTTGCCGGATGCGGCACACATTCAGGAAATGGAGGCGGAACAGAAGAGCAGGAAGGCCAGGCGTGCCGGCAGGCCGGTCGTGGCTCCGCTTTATACTCTGACGGACGCTCAGGAAAGCCTGCGCTTCTTTGAGGGTGTTGATTACGGTACGGAGTTGTCTCTTGCGCCGCACGTATCCGCCACTTTCCTGGACGCCGGGCACATCCTCGGGGCGGCGATGGTACTCTTGACCGTCACGGAAAACGGGGTTTCCTTCCGCCTGCTTTTTACAGGGGATATCGGACGGCCGGGACAGCGGTTCGTCAAGGACCCGGCGGTGGTCGAGGATGCCGATTACGTGGTCATCGAGTCCACATACGGCAACAGGATTCACCAGGAGATTGACGAAAAGGCGGTATTGCACGACGTACTCTGGCGCACCTACCAGCGGGGCGGCAACCTGATCATTCCGGCCTTTGCCGTGGAACGCACGCAGGACCTGCTTTACGACCTCAGCGAGCTTTACCACGCCGGTAAACTCCCTCCCGTGAAGGTTGTTATTGACAGTCCGCTGGCGGCGGCAGTGACCGACATCTTCACGCGGCATTCGGAATACTACGACAGAGAAACCCGCTTCTTGATCCAGTGCGGGCAGGATCCCTTAAACTCTGAATGTATTCATTTTTCCGTTACCACCGAAGAGTCCCGGGCCCTGAATGCCATCCAGAGCGGCTTGGTAATTATTTCGGCCAGCGGTATGTGCGAGGCGGGACGGATCCGCCACCACCTGAAACACAATCTCTGGCGGCCGGAGTGTACGGTGTTGTTTGTGGGGTACCAGGCCGAGGGAACGCTCGGCCGCCACATCCTCGACGGCGATAAGATGGTGACGATTTTCGGGGAGGAAATCGCCGTTAATGCCGAAATTGTGGAGCTTCCGGGTTATTCGGCTCACGCCGACCAGCCGGCGCTCCTCAACTGGTTGAAGGGCATTCAAAAGAAACCCCGGCAGGTCTTCGTGGTTCACGGCGAGCCGGAGGCGGCGGAGACGCTCCGGAGCAAGATCGAGAGCGAACTGGGGTTGAGCGCCGTGGTGCCGGATTACGGTTCATCCTGGACGCTGGCGGCGGATGTCCAGGCCGCCGCACTCCTCGACGCATACCGGCGCCTTGGCGAGCGGCTGCACGAGTTTTTGCGCCGGGCGGCCCCGGCCGAGATTGCCGCTGCCGCCAAGCAACTGGAAGAGATCGCAAGCCGGTAGAACCTGCCCGGAGGGCGGGTAGTCTAACGGAGCACGGGCGGTTGATGGTATAATATAGTGGTTAAAAGGCTTGTAAAAGGGGAGCAGGCAAAGTAAACGGGGATTTCGCCTTGAACGATTACCGGGGGGTGCAACTGTTTCAGGCGTCGCTGCTGGATTTCCCGTGGCTGCAGCACGGCTTCAGCACGCGCCTGGGCGGTGTGAGCGAAGGCGTGTACGCCACCCTGAACCTTGGTTTCAGGGTGGGGGATCTGCCGGAGCGGGTGGCGGTAAACAGGAAACGCCTGGCGGAAGTGCTCGGATACGATCCGGAAAGGGCAGTTGCGGGACAGCAGGTCCACGGGGACGAGGTGGCTCTGGTAACCGCCCGGGAGGCTGGAGCGGGGGCGCTTGAGCCGGAAACCGCTCTTCCGGCGACCGACGGTCTGGTTACAAGCACGCCGGGTTTGGCGTTGGCGGCCTTCTTTGCGGATTGCGTCCCGGTTGTTCTCGCCGACACCCGGAGGCGGGCGGTAGGGATCGCACACGCCGGCTGGCGGGGAACACTGAAGCTCATCACGGGAAAGGCGCTGGCCCGCATGTCCATGGCCTTCAACACGAACCCGGCCGAATGTGTGGCGGTGCTTGGTCCGGCAATCGGTCCCTGCTGTTACACGGTCGGCGGGCAGGTGGCGGAGGCGTTTCTTCCTTGGGGCGACAGGGTCGTCCGGCGGGACGGCGGCGTCTGGCGGGTTGACCTCTGGGAGGCCAACCGCCGGGTTCTTGTGGCGGCAGGTGTGCCACGCGGGAGTATTGGAGTGGTAAAGGTCTGTACCGCCTGCCATCCGGAACTGATGTTCTCCCACCGGCGGGACGGCGGGAAAACGGGTAGAATGGCAGCGGTGGCAGCCATCCGGTCAAAGGAGCTGTAGGAGATGCCGCTGATTTTGGTTGTGGACGATGAGGAGCACATCCGGACGCTGCTGTGTTTTTCGCTGGAACGCGAGGGCTTTCGGGTTGTCACTGCGGGAGACGGAGACGAGGGCCTGAAACTTGCCCGGGCCCACCGGCCGGATCTGGTCATCCTGGACGTCATGCTGCCCGAAAAGAGTGGTCTGGAGTTCTGCAAGGCTATACGGGCAGACCGGGAACTCCGGGAAATACCCGTGATCATGTTAAGTGCGCGCGGGGCGGAAATGGACAGGGTGCTGGGGCTGGAAACCGGGGCCGACGATTACGTGACCAAGCCTTTCAGCGTCCGAGAGCTCGTGGCCCGTGTGCGTGCGCATTTGCGCCGCAAGCCTCCGCTAGAAAAGAGCAAGCTGGTATTTGGTGAACTGGTGATCGACCGGGAACGCCTGAGCGTTTCGTGGGGCAAGAGCCGCCAGACCCTTACG
>JASEJH010000085.1 GCA_030016455.1 Thermoanaerobacteraceae bacterium | reverse complement strand
TGGAGGACCCGGCCCGGGGCCTTTACGCGGTACAGTTTCACCCCGAAGTGGTGCACACGCCCCGGGGGAAAGCAATTTTGGAAAACTTCCTGTATAAGATATGCGGGTGCAGCGGCACCTGGACCATGGGTTCTTTTTTAGAGGCCGCCGTGGCCCAAGTGCGGCAGGCGGTAGGCGCGGGACGCGCCATTTGCGCTTTGAGCGGCGGCGTTGATTCCTCGGTGGCGGCGGTGCTGGTGCACCGCGCAATCGCTGATCGCCTGACGTGTGTTTTCGTGAACCATGGACTCCTGCGCAAGGGAGAAGCGGAGACCGTGCAGGAAGCCTTCCGGCGGCTGGGCATCCCGCTGATTTATGTTGAGGCAAAGGAGCGGTTTCTTGCTAAGCTCCGGGGCGTGGCCGATCCGGAAGCCAAGCGGAAGATCATCGGCACGGAGTTTATCCGGGTTTTCGAGGAAGAGGCGCGAAGAATCGGCGCGGTGGAGTTCCTGGTACAGGGCACGCTTTACCCAGACGTGGTGGAAAGCGGAACCGCCGTAGCGGCGCGGATCAAATCCCACCATAATGTGGGGGGATTGCCGGAAGATCTGCAGTTGAAACTCGTGGAGCCGCTACGGTGGCTTTTTAAGGACGAGGTGCGCGAACTTGGTAAGGAACTCGGTCTCCCCGAGGAAATCGTCTGGCGCCAGCCTTTTCCCGGGCCGGGACTGGCGGTGCGCATCCTGGGGCCGGTAACGGAAGAAAAGCTCGAACTGCTGCGCGAAGCCGACGCCATTGTTACTGAAGAAGTAAAAAGGGCGGGGTTTGACCGCCAGGTCTGGCAGTATTTCGCGGTTTTGCCGGGTATCCGCAGCGTAGGCGTAATGGGTGACGCGCGCACTTATGCCTATACAATTGCCGTCCGGGCAGTGGAGAGTCAGGACGGGATGACGGCCGACTGGGCCCGCTTGCCCTACGAGGTGCTGGAAAGAATGGCCAGCCGGATCGTGCGGGAAGTCCCCGGGGTCAACCGCGTGGTTTACGACATTACGTCCAAGCCCCCGGCGACAATCGAGTGGGAGTAAGGTGTTGCCGGAAGGCTGACGGTGGTGTATAATAACTCTGCTACGTGTATGTTGGCGGCATAGCCAAGTGGCTAAGGCGACGGTCTGCAAAACCGTTATGCGGCGGTTCGAATCCGCCTGCCGCCTCCAAAGAAAGATACAGCGGCAAGGGTTTCCGGGCCAGGTCACCTTGCCGCTTATTTTTAGGGGTCGCTGGGAACTCCTTGGTCGGTAGAATCGGCAACAAGGACTAACGTTTAAAGGTGTGACTGTAAACCTTACCTTCGAGAGCTTCCTGTACGAGTTCGTGCCTGTGGTTTAAACGGATCAGCCGGTACGTTTTCCCCGAACGTTCACGTTCGAACTGCTCCACTGCTCCTTCACCGATTAGACGGCTGAGGCAGTCTACTATAATATCCCGGGTGCCCAATCTCCTGCTCACAGCCGCCTCTACAGACTTGCCGAAAGCTTCTTCACGGTCGCTCCACCTGCTTCCATCTTTTGGCGGTTCTTACTGAATTATATGTACCGGCGAGGTTAACAGTGTGGGCGGTGACCGGGTGGGGGATGGTGCGGCGTTTTACTGCCGCAAAAGGTCCGAAAGATATACTTGACGAACACTAAAAAGCACGAAAAATTTTTCTTGACGGGTGCCGGGGTATTCTATAAAATTATACAAGATAGCCACCTTTAAGCCGGTCCGGTGAGGCCGGTAAGGGGGAGAGGAAATCGGGTCCGCGAACGTAGAGCTAACGCCTGCTCGCCCATCGGTGGTGGGAGGCGTTTTTTGTGTCCGGGGGGTTTACGGGAGCCGGTGGTGAAACTACGAGAAAAGGCGCAAATCCTTGACGCGGAAGGCATCCGACGGGCGCTGACCCGCATGGCCCACGAAATCATTGAGCGAAACAAGGGCGTTGGTGACCTGGCCCTGATCGGAATTCGCCGGCGCGGGGTGCCGATCGCAATCCGGCTGGCAAACCTGATCCGGGAAATCGAGGGCCGGGACCTGCCGGTGGGCTCGCTGGACATCACCCTCTACCGCGACGACCTGACGCAACTTAGTTACCAGCCGCTGGTTTACCGGACCGAGGTGAATTTCCCGGTAACGGGAAAGCGGGTCGTACTGGTGGACGACGTGATCTACACGGGCCGGACGGCCCGGGCGGCGCTGGACGCGCTGATGGACCTGGGGCGGCCGGCGGTGATCGAACTGGCGGTGCTCGTGGACAGGGGGCACCGGGAGCTGCCGATAAGGGCGGACTACATCGGAAAGAACGTACCGACTTCGCGGAAGGAAGTGATCTCGGTTCTCATCAAGGAGATTGACGGCGAGGACAGGGTGGTAATAAACGAAAGGGTGGAATAGAGCGTCCTTTTAAAGGCGGTCCGGTGAGGCCGGCAAGGGGCGCGCAACGAAGAGCGAGCACATGGCCGGCCTCGGCCCGGTAAACCGGGCAGAGGCCGTTTTATTAGGAGAGTGTTGCAAAACAACTTAATCGCCAAAAATGAGTTCGCCTGCTTTTGGGTAGTTAAGTTTGGGAACGGCCTGGAGAACGCGAAAAACGAGCATGGCATTTTGGAGGTTAGAGGTGGGAAGTTGGAAGTGAGAATTCTTGAGGGAATTCGCTATGCGAATTCCTGCCAAAAGTCTAACCTCTAACTTCTCGCCTCTCACTTCTATTTTGTCCAGGCGAAGTTTTGCAGCGGTCTGTTAGGTGGTGTTCAGGTAAAGGGGGTGCGGGTGTGCTTACCCAGAAGGATCTGCTGGGTCTGGAGGAGTTGACCGCAGATGAAATCAAGCTGATTCTCGACACCGCCGGGGCGATGCGGGAGGTAATGACACGGGAAATCAAAAAGGTTCCCACGCTGCGGGGGCGGGTGGTGGTTAATCTCTTTTACGAGCCCAGCACACGGACCCGGGCTTCTTTCGAGCTGGCGGCGAAGTACCTCAGTGCAGATACGGTCAACATCTCGGCGGGGAGTTCGAGCGTGGTCAAGGGCGAAGGGCTGCTGGACACCGCCCGAACGGTTTCCGCCCTTGGCGCCGACGTGGTGGTCCTGCGCCACCGGGCTGCCGGAGCAGCGGCTTTTTTGAGCCGCTACGTCCACGCGGCCGTTATTAACGCCGGCGACGGCATGCACGAGCACCCCACGCAGGCGCTGCTGGATCTGTACACGATCAGGGAGTGTAAGGGAAAGGTCCAGGGCCTTACGGTCACCTTCGTGGGCGACATTCTGCACAGCCGCGTCGCCCGCTCGAACATCTGGGGATTGAGCAAATTAGGGGCGGCGGTCAGGGTTTGCGGTCCGGCGACGCTGCTGCCTCCAGGGCTGGACAGGCTCGGCGTGCAAGTATTCACTTCGGTCGACGAGGCGGTGGCGGGAGCGGACGTGATTTACGTGCTGCGGCTCCAACGCGAGCGTTTTGTTCAGGGGCTGTTGCCTGGAGAGGAGGAATACGCCCGCCTTTACGGCATCAACGAGAAAAGGCTGGCGCGTGCGTCTGACGACGCCATTGTCATGCATCCGGGTCCGCTTAACCGGGGGGTAGAAATTGCGGCCGAGGTGGCCGACGGGTCACGGTCGGTGATTACGGAACAGGTGGCCAACGGGGTAGCGGTCCGGATGGCGTGCCTTTACCTTTTGGCCCGGAGGGAAGCCGATGACAAGCTTTATCATTAAAAAGGGTACTGTTGTTGACCCGCTCCGCGAGAAGGTCTTCCCGGCAGACGTCCTGGTGGTTGGTGGAAGGATCGCCGCCATCGGTCCCGGCCTTGCCGGCCAGAAGGAGACGACCGTAATCAACGCCGAGGGCTGCCTGGTGCTTCCGGGACTGATTGACATGCACGTCCACCTCCGGGAGCCGGGTTTCGAGCATAAGGAAACGATCGCCTCCGGGACCCGTGCGGCGCTCCGCGGAGGATTTACCGCGGTGTGTGCCATGCCCAACACCCGGCCGGTATGTGACCGGGCCGCAGTTGCGGGGTTCGTACTGGATAGGGCGCGCGCAGCCGGCAACGCCAGGGTTTACCCGGTGGGGGCCCTTTCGAAAGGGAGCGAGGGGAAAGAGCTTGCTCCTTTCGGAGAAATGCGTGATGCGGGTGTGGTGGCCTTTTCAGACGACGGGCGCTGGCTGGCGGACGCCCACCTGATGCGGCGCGCGATGGAATACGCGGCGATGCTGGACGTACCCGTGATCTCTCACTGCGAGGATCCGGCGCTGAGTGCGGGCGGCGTTATGAATGAAGGGTTTACAGCCACGATTCTGGGCCTGAGAGGGATGCCGGCGGCGGCGGAGGAGGTGGCGGTTGCCCGGGACATCCTCCTCGCGGAGCTTACCGGGTGCCACCTGCACGTGGCGCACGTGAGCACGGCGGGAGCGGTGCGGCTCATCCGGGAGGCCAAGGCGCGGGGCGTGCGCGTGACCGCAGAGGTAACACCGCACCATTTCACGCTCACCGAGGAAGCGGTGCGCGGGTACGACACGAACGCCAAAGTAAACCCCCCGCTGCGTACGGCCGCAGACGTAGCGGCCTTAAAAGAGGGACTGGCGGACGGCACCATTGACGTGATTGCTACCGACCACGCACCGCACAGCCGGGAGGAAAAAGAGACCGAATTCGACGCTGCGCCCTTTGGGATGGTCGGACTGGAAACGGCGGTGGGACTGGTTTTTACCGAACTGGTAAGCCCGGGCGTCCTCACTTTGCCCCAGGCCGTCGCGAAGATGACGGTAAACCCGGCGCGCATTCTGAGGCTCGAAGCGGGAGTGCTCGCGGAAGGGGCGGTTGCCGATATCACGCTCGTGGATCCGGAGCGGGAGGAAGTGGTGGAACCGGAGCGCTTTGCCTCGCAAGGCAAGAACACCGCGTTTGGGGGATGGCAGCTTAAGGGAACGCCGGTCGGCGTAATGGTGGGCGGCCGGTGGTTTGAAGTACGCCCGTCTGGAAAGCGCCTGCCGGGAAAAAAAAGATAACGGAAGGAGATCGGGATGCGCGCGGCGCTGGCACTCGAGGACGGAACGGTTTATCAAGGGGAAGCCTTCGGCGCCGAGGGCGAGAACTGGGGCGAAGTGGTCTTTAACACGGGCATGACCGGATACCAGGAGGTCCTGACCGACCCTTCGTACTGCGGGCAGATCGTGGTGATGACCTACCCGCTGATCGGGAACTACGGCGTCAACGACGAAGATTCGGAATCACGGCGTTCCTTCGTCCGCGGATTTGTGGTCAGGGAGGTGTGTGATACCCCTTCAAACTGGCGCTCACGCCGGAGCCTTGGCGCTTATCTCGCCAGTCAGGGAGTGACCGGCCTTGCCGGAATTGATACCCGGGCGCTCACGAAGCGGCTGCGGCGTTACGGGACTATGCGCGGCGTACTGAGCACCCTGGACCTTGACCCGGAGAGTCTGGTGGCGAAGGCGCGTGCCTGCCCCCAGTTGACCGGCCAGGCACTGGTGCCCGAGGTGGCGACCAAAAAGCCGTATATAGTGCCCGGCAGCAAGTTCCGGGTGGTGTTGTTCGACTTCGGGGTCAAGGAAAACATCATCCGGTGTCTAAACAGGCGGGGGGGCGAAGTGGTCGTGGTGCCGCCGCAAACCACGGCGGAAGAGGCGTTGAAGTACGCGCCCGACGGGGTGATTCTTTCCAACGGGCCGGGCGACCCGGTGGACGTAAGGTACGCCGCCGATGCGGCACGTGAACTGATCGGCAAGGTACCGCTTTTGGGGATCTGTCTCGGGCACCAGGTATTAGGGCTTGCCTTCGGGGGGCGGACGTACAAGCTGAAGTTTGGCCACCGGGGCGTCAACCACCCGGTTAAGGACGTTGTGTCGGGCCGCGTTTACATCACTTCGCACAACCACGGTTTCGCCGTGGAAGGGGAATCGCTTCCCGAAGAGGTGTATGTTTCGCACGTCAACGTCAACGACGGGACGGTTGAGGGGCTGCGGCACCGGTACCTCCCGGTTTTTTCCGTTCAATACCACCCGGAGGCGTCGCCGGGCACCAACGACGCCGAGTACCTGTTTGACGAATTCGTTGCGCTGATCGAACGCGAGAGGAGATAGGGATGCCACGGCGGAGAGACCTGAAAAGAGTCATGGTTATCGGTTCCGGCCCGATCATCATCGGGCAGGCGGCGGAGTTTGACTATGCAGGGACCCAGGCCTGCCGTTCCTTAAAAGAGGAAGGCTTTGAGGTGATACTGATCAACTCGAACCCGGCGACGATCATGACTGACGCCAACATCGCCGACCGGGTCTACATCGAGCCCCTGACACCCGAATTTGTGAGCAAGGTGCTGCGCAAAGAGCGGCCGGACGGGCTGCTGCCCACCCTGGGCGGCCAGGTCGGGCTTAATTTGGCGCTCGAACTAAGCGAGGCGGGAATCCTGGACGAGGTCGGGGTGGAGCTGCTGGGGACACCCCTGACAACCATCAAGAAGGCGGAGGACCGGGAGCTTTTCCGGGCAATGCTCCAGGAAATCGGCGAACCGGTGCCACAGAGCGTGATTGTTTCACGGCTGGAGGACGCCGTCACGTTTGCCCGCGAAATCGGGCTTCCGCTGGTGGTCCGGCCGGCTTATACCCT
>JASEJH010000084.1:3740-6649 GCA_030016455.1 Thermoanaerobacteraceae bacterium | reverse complement strand
CACGCGTGACGGTGATTTTTTCTATGGGCTGGACGACGTGAGGGTGACTACTGATGATTACGTCCACACCGTTCGTGCACAGACGGGCTGCCAGTTCGCGTTGCGCCTCGTCGGGATGGCGCTGGTACTCGACACCGAAGTGGAGCACGGCGGCGACCAGGTCGGCGCCCTGGCGGCGGGCGGCCCGGGCGTCGGCGGCGACGGCTTCGGGGTTGAGCAGGTTCACGGCGAACTCCTTGCCCGGCGGGAGGGGCAGGCCGTTGGTGGTGGCGGTATAGTTTAGGAAGGCCACTTTGATCCCCCGGATGTCGGCTAGGAAGGGTGTTTTCTCGCCGGGGCTGCGGTAGGTGCCGACATGGGCGACGCCTGCAGCGTCGAGGTTGTCAAGGGTGGCAACGATGCCGCGCCAGCCGAAATCCAGGCTGTGGTTGTTGGCGGTGGATAGCAGGTCCACCCCGGTATCGCGGAGGTCCCGGGCCAGGTCTGCCGGCGTGTTGAAGTACGGGAAGCCCCGGTACCCGTGGGAAGGCCCTGCAAGCCGGGTTTCCAGATTTGCCACCGTGTAGTCGGGTGATTTCAGGTAGGGTTTAACCGGCGCAAAAATCCGGCTGAAGTCGTACCCGCCCGTTTGCAGGTCCCGGGCCGAGTTGACGACGGGCATGTGCATGAGCAGGTCCCCCACGGCGGCGATAGTGACGCGGGTAGCGGGTTCCCTGTGCCGCCAGAGTGCCGGCGCCAGTCGCTCCGGCGGCCACAGAAAAAGAAAACCACAAACAGCCGTTACCGTGAGGGTAAAGGTGTTGATTACCACCCAGCGGCGGGGACACTTCCCTTCCTTTCTGGTCATGCTCTTGTCCCTGTTTCTCCCGGTGAAATAATCAATTCCTTAGTTTTCCTTGGTATCCCCAATCTTTTTTTAAAAATATTAGCATTAAAACCGGCTGTTGTTAATCGGCCTTTGGGCATATCTGACCGGCCGGATCCCGTTACTGATTTCATAAGATATCTAAAATTCAAGCTTGAATGTTCTCTTGAGCATATGATAATATAGTCATAAAAATTAATGGTAAAGAAATCAGGTGATAATGGTGAACGAGAGGATACTGGAACTTGCAGCGGAGGCACTAAAAGCGCTGGGCCACCCGCTTCGCCTTAAGATCATCAAGTTTCTGCAGGCGGGAGAACGCTGCGTCTGCGAGATCATCCCGGCAGTCGGCGCAGAGCAGTCGGTGGTTTCGAAGCATTTGGCCGTCTTGAAGCAAACAGGGCTGGTGGATGCGCGCAAGGAAGGGCCGCGGGTGATTTACTGGGTCCGGGATCCGGGAGTTTTTGCGGTTTGCGCTCTGGCGCGGGAGCTTGTTTCCCGGCGACTCGCGGAGCTGGTGGTACTGGCAGCGGGTTTTCAGACAGCGCAAAAGGGGTAAGGTTAGAAGCTGGAAGTGTATAGGCAGTTGCCCAAGACTAACTGCTGTTTCCAGGTTAGTCACAGTTTAAACGCTTGGAGAAGCTTTTGGAAATCGGAGGGAGATCGTTAAGTGGAGGGTGCCAAAGTGAAAAAACTTTCGACGCTGGAAAAACTTCTCACCCTGTGGATATTCATCGCCATGGCCGTGGGCATCGGGATAGGGTACTTCTCGCCCGGGGTAACCCGGTTCATCGCCGGGCTGCAGGTGGGGACGACCTCGATTCCCATCGCCATCGGTCTTATTTTGATGATGTACCCCCCTTTGGCCAAGGTGAAGTACGAAGAAATGGGGACCGTTTTCAAGAATACCAAGCTCCTGGCCTTCTCTCTTTTTCAAAACTGGATTGCCGGGCCGGTAGTGATGTTCATCCTGGCGGTGCTCCTGCTCCGCAACCACCCCGAGTACATGATCGGGGTCATTTTAGTGGGGCTGGCCCGCTGCATCGCCATGGTCATCGTGTGGAACGAGCTTGCCGAAGGAGACCGGGAGTTGGCGGTGGGCCTGGTTGCTTTCAACGCCGTTTTTCAGGTTTTGCTGTACGCCGTCTACATCTGGATTTTCATCACCGTCCTGCTAAACTGGCTGGGGCTGGTCAAGGGGTTGAACGTGAGCATTTCAATGTGGGAGGCGGCGAAGACCGTTTTCATCTACCTCGGGATCCCCTTTTTGGCGGGAGTCACCACCCGCTTCTCGCTGTTGCGGGCGAAGGGCAAGGAATGGTACGAGAATGTCTTTGCGCCTAAGATCAGCCCGATTACCCTGGTGGCGCTGCTTTTTACGATCATCGTGATGTTTTCCTTAAAAGGTGAATACATCATCCGCTTGCCGCTGGACGTGGTGCGGGTGGCGGTGCCGCTTACCTGCTACTTCTTCCTGATGTGGTTCGCGACGTTCTTTATTACCCGGCGGCTCGGGGCCAATTACCCGCAAACCACGGCGGTATCATTTACCGCGGCCAGCAACGACTTCGAGCTGGCCATCGCCGTGGCGGTGGCCATTTTCGGCATCGGCTCCAACCAGGCTTTTGCCACGGTCATCGGGCCCCTGATTGAGGTTCCGGTGCTGATAAGCTTGGTTAACGTGGCGCTCAGGTTCAGAGAAAGGTATTTTAAACCGGCATCTTCTTAAGGGAGGAAATAAGCAATGGAGAACCAGGAGACGCAACAGGTGGCGATTTTCACTTGTGCCGGAGGCTCAAATACCGGCCAGACCGCCAACGCCGCCGGGGTAAAGTTAGCGCAGGCGGGCTTGGGTTATCTCGCCTGCCTGGCCGGGGTGGGGGCGGGGGCCGAAAACACGGTGAAAAAGCTGGCGGGGGCACGCAGGGTTGTCGTTATCGACGGCTGCCAGATTGCCTGTGCAAAGAAAATGCTCGAAAAGGCGCGGGTAAAGATTGATTGTTACGTGCAAGTAATGGCGCTGGGGGTAAGGAAGGATTTAAGG
>JASEJH010000084.1:0-3730 GCA_030016455.1 Thermoanaerobacteraceae bacterium | reverse complement strand
CTTGAGCCGAACCAGGCGGCGGTGGCGCGGGTTTTTGATGCCGTTACGGAAGAGATTAGCCGGGCAGGCGCTTCCCTCCCCCGGCTCGTAAGCGAGTAACTGCTTCGAGGGATGGAGTTGTGAGCGAACGGCAGAAATTTTTTCTGATCCTCGTCATCTTCCTGGCAGCATATTTTCTTCCGGTAGAGGACCCGCGGTTGAAGCTGGCCTTGGGCGAGGCCTTCCACATGTTGCACGACTATGCTCGGGAGCACGTCCTCTTCTGCCTGGTGCCGGCGCTTTTCATTGCCGGGGCGATGGCGAGCTTCCTTTCGTCGCAGGCGGTTATCAAGTACCTGGGGCCGGAGAGCAAGAAGTGGGCTGCCTACGGGGTGGGAGCGGTTTCGGGCGTGGTCCTGGCGGTCTGCTCCTGCACGGTACTGCCGCTTTTCGGCGGCATCTATAAAAGAGGGGCGGGGCTTGGCCCGGCGATCGCCTTTCTTTACTCCGGGCCGGCCATCAACGTGCTGGCGATTATCCTGACGGCCAGGGTGCTGGGCTGGGAGATCGGCCTTGCGCGGGCGCTGGGTGCAGTCCTTTTTTCTGTAATAATCGGTCTGGTTATGGCCTTTTTGTTCCGGCGGGAGGAAGAAGAGCGGGCAAGAGGCTTGTCCGGGATGGACGTTCCACCGGGGCGAAGGTCTTTGGGCCAGACGGTGCTCTACTTCTTGGTGCTCGTGCTGATTCTGATTTTTGCGGCCTGGGGCAGACCGGCGGCTGAGGCCGGCTTCTGGTACGCCGTCTACCGGGTGAAATGGCATTTGGTCGGTTTTCTCCTCCTGGTCCTGGCCTTCATGCTCAAAAGGTGGTTTGATAGGGAGGAGTTGCGGCTTTGGCTGGACAGCACCTGGGACTTCACCAAGCGGATCATCCCGCTTCTTTTCTTAGGCGTGCTGATCGCCGGTTTCTTGATGGGGCGGCCGGGCACCGATGCGGGCGTGGTTCCGGCAAGGTACATCGCCGGCACCGTCGGCGGCAACGGCCTGGCGGCCAATCTAATCGCGTCGGTGGCGGGGGCGCTGATGTACTTCGCTACCCTGACCGAGATCCCGATTGTGCAGGGGCTCCTTGGGGCGGGGATGGGGAAGGGCCCCGCGCTGGCCCTGCTCTTGGCGGGGCCGGCTCTGAGCCTTCCGAACATGCTGGTAATCAGTAGTTTCCTGGGGCCGAAGAAAACCTTAACTTACGTGGGCCTGGTGGTGATTATGGCTACGCTGACGGGAATGATCTTCGGTGCGCTTTAAGGAGGATGCTCCGCTTTAGCAAAAATTTTTGAATCGTGGGGGGTGACAAGATGCGCGAAGTCAAGGTTTTGGGCCCGGGGTGCCCCAAGTGCCGGGCGCTGGAGGAAGAGGTCCGGAAGGTGGTGGCGGAGTTAGGGCTGCCGGTGAAGGTAGAGAAGGTCACCGGTGTCGGCGAGATCATCAACTACGGGGTCATGCTGACGCCGGCGCTGGTGGTGGACGGCCGGGTAGTGGTGAGCGGCCGGGTGCCGAGCCGCAAAGAGATCAAGCAGTGGCTGGCGTAGCGCGTAAAGTGAGAGGTGCGGCAGGCTCAAAAGAAGACAGGCTGCCTCTTGGTGTTAATCGTCCGGGATGTGGCCGACAGGTTGAAGCCAGAGGAGGCGCGCATTGTGACTGAACCACTTAAAGTGTTCTTTCTCTGCACGCAGAACTCCTGCCGCAGCCAGATGGCGGAGGGGTGGGCGCGGCACCTGAAAAAAGGGGTTATCGAGGCCTTTTCGGCGGGGACGGCACCGGCGGCAGTCCACCCGTTAGCGGTGCGGGTGATGGCGGAGGCCGGGGTGGATATCAGCGGGCAGCGTTCTAAAAGCATCGAGGAATTCCGGGGCCAGGATTTTGACGCGGTGATTACGCTGTGCGACGAGGCGCGGGAAAGCTGCCCGGTGCCGCCCCCGGCGCGGAAGGTGGTCCACCACAGCTTCCCTGATCCGGCGAAGAACGAAGGCTCCGAAGAAGAGGTTCTGGCCACCTTCCGGCGGGTACGGGATCTGCTCCGGGATTTCGTCGCCGGACTGCCGGAGAATTTGGACGTCGGTCGTTAAATGTCGGCTATCAGAAGTAAAGGAGATAACTTGTAAGCGGTTTCCTGCGGCAGCAGGTCCCCGCTTTTGGCAATGAAAATACCGGTAGCGTCAGACCTTGGAGGAGATTAAGACAGGTACGGATTTGCGACAGGTCGGTAATACCTGCCGGCATCACAGTTGGTGGACGGCCTGTTAAGCACCTTCACCCTGTCCGGTAAACTCCTTAATCTCCGCCAACACCTCTTTCAAAGGCGGGGTATCGAACCACTTTCTCCCGGTGAGCTCGTTGGTGTACGCCTTATAAATCATCGCGATGGCGTTTTTCAGCCTTTCAGGCAACTGGGGAGGCGCTGCCTTCACCAAGTCTTTCCAGCCGATTTTATTTTTCTTTTTTGCTTCTTCGACCTCCCGGGACCACTCCGTTTGCCGGTAAAACATCCTGGCGATCTCCTTGCTTACCGGAATTCCTTCGAAGGTAAACCGGCATTCATCCAAGGTTCCAAGAGCGTCCACCAAGATGAGGGCTCTGTTTTGGTCAAAGCCGAACTCTACCTTTCCGTCCTCGTTAAAGAGTCCTAATTTCTTTGCTTCAGCGGTGATGAGGTCGTTGACCGCCAGCGTGACGCGCCTGATCTCCTCTATTTCGGTTTCGGCGAGACCTGCGATGGCGCGCGCTTCTTCCCAGTTTATATAGCGGTCGGCTGCTTCGAGCTTGGTGGAGACGTCCAAAAGGGGTTTCTCGAGAACCTGCGCCGGTGCAGGCATTTCTCTTAAACCTATCTCGTCCAACGTTAAACTTCCCTCCCGCAGTCTCCTGAAAACGGAAGAACCCTCCGGCAGGGAATTGCGGTAGATGACCTCCAAGGGGATCAGAAAGTTCCCCTTTTCTTCCCGGTAAACCGAGTAATCGTAGGCATTGTCCCGGATTTTGGGCTTTAGCACCCGGAGCAGTTTAACCTCCATCGTATCCGATGGTTTTTGCAAATCGCCTAATCTTTTTGTTACGCCGTCTTCCACTACCCCCAGGTAATGGGTCTTAATTCCCATTTCCGCAAGTCTCTCGAAGAAATAAGCGGTTGCCAGGCAGATCGCCTTTCCCTTCTCCGTTATCTGGTCGGGCATCTCTCCCCAGTCAAAGACGGAATAGCGGTCGGAGAAAACGAAACGGCCGCTCCCGGTTTCGCCTTTTTTAGGTTTTTTTAGAACCACTAAATCTTTCACGCTACCCATTTTATCCCTGCCTCCTTTTTGTTTTAGCAGTGCCATCTTTTTTAAGGCGGTCTGCTAAACCTGCTAAGGTCTGGCTGGTTTCTCCCATCCGGCGCTTAACCAACTTCTCTACCTCCACTGCGAAGAAGACCACGGTGGATAGGGCGAGGGTGAGGGCCAGTTCGCTTGCGGTCAAAGGCGCCGTCTTAAAGATCGGGTTCAAAAGCGGCACATAGATGGTGGCCATCTGGAGGAGGAAGGTCAGCAGGATGGCCCATAAAAGGGGTTTGTTAGAAAGCAACCCCTGGGTAAAGAGAGATTCCTTTTCGGATTTTATGGCGAGTACGTGACCCAACTGGTTCAGGCACAAAACCGTGAAAACCATGGTCTGCCAGCAGGCATGTCCGGTCTTGATGGCCCACGCCTGGGTGAATA
>JASEJH010000083.1 GCA_030016455.1 Thermoanaerobacteraceae bacterium | reverse complement strand
AAAGTGTAAGGGACGAAAGGTCTCGGAAGCCTTCCCACAGAAAGACGGAGGCTTTTATTTTTGGAGGCGGGAAAGTGACCCCTAACTCAAAGGATGTCCTGGAAAAGCTCCGCCACTACCTGGCTGCTGGTCCGACGGAGGGGTTGCGCCGTTTCCTGCGCGAGGTGCATTACGCCGACCTTGCCGAGGCGCTCCCGGAACTCAATCTCGCCCAGCAGATAAAAGTCATCCGGTTGTGCGAGCCGTCCAAGGCGGCCGCCGTGCTTTACGAGCTTGACCGGAAGGAAGTGGCCGCGCTGCTTGAGGGTTTGGGGGAATGGCGGGCGGCGCTGATCCTGCGGGAAATGTCGCCCGACGACGCCGTGGACCTGCTTGGGGAAATGCCGCAGGAGGAGCGGGAACGTTTTCTCTCTTTGATGGGAGCGGCCGAGGCCGAGGACATGCAGGAATTGTTAGAGTACGGGCCGGAGACCGCCGGCGGCATCATGACCACCGAGTACGTAGCGGTCCGGAGGGACCTGACCGTCCAGGAGGCCATAGACCGGCTACGTGCTACCGCCCCGGACGTGGAGACAATTTACTACGTATTCGTCGTAGACGGGGAGAACCACCTCGTAGGGGTGGTTTCGCTCCGGGAACTGATCCTTTCTTCGCCATCCACCCGCGTAGCGGACATCATGCGGACGGAGGTGGTCAGCGTCAACGTCCGGACCGACCAGGAGGAAGTCGCCCGCATCGTGGCCAAATATGACTTCCTGGCGGTGCCGGTGGTAGATGATGAGCACCGGCTGCTCGGGATTGTGACGGTAGACGACATCCTGGACGTGCTCGAGGAGGAGGCAACCGAAGACATCCTGCGGCTGGCAAACATCGAGTACGAGGGGCGCTATTTCGAGGCCGGCGTGCTGGCACGGGCGGGCAAGCGCCTTCCGTGGCTGGTCGTTCTCCTATTTGGCGGCCTGCTGGCCGGGAACGTCATCGCGAACTTCTCCGCCACCCTTAGCGCGATCACGGCGCTGGCTTTTTTTATGACGGTGATGGCAGGCGGACCGGGCAACCTGGCCACCCAGACCCTGGCGGTGGTGGTCCGAGGGCTGGCAACCGGTGAGGTGAGACCCAGGGAAGTGCTGGCGGTAATCCTGGGCGAGGTGGAGGTGGCAACGCTTGTTGGTATTGTTTCCGGCCTCATTCTGGCCTTTGTCGCCTATGCTTGGCAGGGGGAAGTGCTGCTCGGGATAGTCGTCGGCATCTCGCTTGCTTTGAGCATGATTATCGCCGCCGTCATCGGCAGCTTTGTGCCGTTGATCATAAACCGTTTCGGGGTTGACCCCGCGCTTGCTTCGGGACCTTTCATCACCACGCTGATGGACGTTTGCAGCATGCTGATCTACTTCAGCCTTGCCACCTTCATCATGAACCGGTTCATTTAAGGCGGTCCCCGCCGGGAACCGGCCGGTAGCCCGCGGCCGTCCCGGAAGCGCGGCAGCCTGGGTCACCGGCGGATTAAACCCCCGGGGAAGCTGCCTCAAAAAAGGAGCCGGCGGTTCGTGTACTGGTTCGCCGGATTTTCCGTTCTTTTGCGCATTCTATAGCTCGGCAGGGTTTCAAAATTCTCCAACCGGCGTCCCGGTCCACCGCCTGAAAAGCTGGTTTTCCACGCCCAGAAGATCAAGGACTCGTCCAACGGTGAACTCAACGAGGTCGGCGATGCTTTCCGGCCTGTGATAAAAAGCCGGCACGGGCGGCGCGATCGTCACGCCCAGGCGGGCGAGCTTCAGCATGTTTTCGAGGTGAAGGGCACTGAAGGGCGACTCCCGGGGCACGAGCACGAGGCGGCGCCCCTCCTTGATGGTTACGTCGGCGGCGCGCTGGATGAGGTTGTCGGCGTACCCCGCGGCAATGCCGGCCAGGGTCTTCATGCTGCACGGTGCGATGACCATCCCCTGGTGCAAAAATGAGCCGCTGGCAAGCGGCGCGTCAAAGTCGCTTTCGCCGTAAGCGTGGGAGGCAAGCGCCCGCACGTCTGCCGGTGTATAGGAAGTCTCGAGGGCGATTATTTCCTCCGCCTGCCTGCTCAGGATCAGGTGTGTCTCTATTTCGAGTTTCTTCAGCGCCTCGAGCAGGGTGATCCCGTAAATCACCCCCGAAGCACCGGTAATGCCCACAATGATCCGCAATTTGTCCCAACCCTCCGCTCGGGTTGCGCTTGAGAAGATTTTACCCGAAATCAAACCGGTTTTGAAGAAGAATCGGGGCAGGTTCAACTGATGTGCGCTTTCCGGAGCGTTGAAGTAAAACGCCGCGTACGAAGCTCCTCTACACGCCATACTACAAACAAGCAGCCGTTAAAGGAGGAATCGCAAATGCAAATAGGCAATATCCATATCGGAAAAGCGGAAAAGGCTAAACCTACTGTGCTGGATGCCGGCGAAGCACACGTGTTGTGGAATCATTTACTCTCCAGGTACGACATTATCGAGTACACGCAAATATGGGAAAATTGCGTTCATGACCCTGATTTCAAGTATTTTTTGCGGCAAGGGTTAATGAATCTTTTGGAAAGGCAGGTAGGCGAGTTAGAAAAAATGATGGATGTGTTCAAGTTACCCCTGCCTTACCGACCCCCGAAGAGCTCGAATGTTCCGGTTACCGGAGAAGTGTTTAACGACCGGTTCATCTTCAGATCGATTTTAACCGGTATCGAGAATGTTTTGAGTTCCGAGATTCACGCGGTACGGACGACAATTTCCAACGACGGCCTGCGGAAAATGTTCATCAGGTTTATTACGGAAGAATTACGGGTGTTTGATGATCTCTGCAAGTACGGCAAGCTGAAGGGGTGGCTACAAGTCCCTCCGAAGCTTTGAAAGGGCTGACCACCGGTCAACTTACGCTGCTTCCGTTTTTACCGCAGTTGAAAGGCTAAGTCCTGTCGTGGATAATAACCGGTGTCCCCCGGGGGATGTTTTCGAAAAACCACTTGGCGTTCTTTTCGTCGAGGCGGATGCAGCCGTGGCTGGCAGGGAAGCCGAGCTTGGCATGTTCTTCTTCTTTGACTTTCCACTGACTGTCCCGGGGAACCGAGTGAACCAGCAACTGCCCACGCAGCCGCACCCAGTACGTGGCTCCCTCCTGGAAGCGGTGCGACCAGAAACTGTACCCCCGGTCCTGCGTGTAAAAGACACCCGTCGGGGTAGGGGTCTCCGGACGCCCGCCCGAGGCGACCATGTGCCGGATGCACCGGCTGCCCCGGTAAACCGTTACCGTATGTCTTTCGCCCAACTTGACCTCTACCCAGATTTTCTCGTCCATGTCCACCGTGGTGAAAGAGAATTCGTACTCGTCGAGCGGTTCGTTCTCTTTTGATTTGGCCAGCAGCTTCACCCTGTATGTTTTACCGGGCATAAACGCGCACGCCGGGTGGAAAATGACCGTTCGTTGCGCAACCTCTGTATCGCCCGGCACGTCAATTTCCTCCCGGAAATCGGTGACCCTTACGGAAGCGGCGGAGACTTCCCGGTCGAGGTGGAATTCGACATTCCGGTAGAGCCAGACCCCTGCCGCACCTGCAGGCGGACTGGTGTCCACGACGCAGGCGGGCTTCGCGATTGTGAAGGTTATTTCCTGATACGTCTGCAAAACCGTGCCGCTCATGGCGCGCAGGCCCGGCCGGATGGCGATCCGGTAGGTTTGACCGTTGGCGAAGGGTGTACCGGGAACGTACTGCCAGCGGCTGTAGTCAACGCAGTTCTGGCCGTCCACGGAGAACCGCACCGGCTGCAGGCGCCCCGGCACGGGGAGAACGACGGCTCGTTCCATGCTTCCCGGGTCAACCGGGGTGTTGAAGACGATGGGGACCGGGCCACGTGAGGGTATGTTTTCCAGCTTGGGCGCGGTTAAGAGCTTTAGGGGAACCGGCGGCCGGATTTCTCCCTTGATGCTCTTTTTGATAAACGGGAGCAGCGAAGGGGCGCCGCTGATTTGGAAGTTCAGCAGTTGTCCCTGCGGAAACCCCGCTTGCTGAATTTTTAGGATCATGGTGGTGGGACCGAGCCAGTTGATTTTGTAGGACACCGCCGTCAAAGGAATTTCAGGCGTCACGGTTACTTTTCCGATCAGGAGGTCCTGCCGCATGGGGAGGAGGAAGTTAATCAAGATCTCCGTGGTGTTGGGGTCTTTGTCGGAGCCGGGTTTTACCTGCCAACTGGAACAGTGCCCTGCGGTATAGGCCAGAACTGAGAGTGTAAAAAGGAAAGAGAGCGGCGCCAGCATTTTGAGTCGCACCTGATTTTCGGCCTCCTTCGAAGACGTGGTCTGATAAATGGTACGAACAGCGGGGGAAAAAAAGAATTCCGCGTGTGGGTTGCGAATAGCACAGGCCAAGTAAGAATTTTGCTCCTAACTGACTTTACGGGCTTTCCCGGCCTCTGTTGTCGTGGATTAGTATACTTGCAGGAGAAACAGCAAGGGCCGTCGAATTTGAAGGTTAAGACAAAATCTGGTATGGAAGAATGATGATCGCCATTCCCTGTCCCGAAAAACTGAGCCTCATCCGCTACAACGTCCAGTTGGCGGCCGGGCCGCACGGCCTGGTGTTGCCTCCCTACAAGGGTTCAACCTTTCGCGGCGGCTTTGCCGGCACCTTTCAGCGCCTGGTATGCAGCACCGGGACGCGGCAGTGCCGTCCCTGCCCGTTGAAAACGGAATGTCCCTACGCCCTGGTCTTCGAGAGTGAGCCGCCAGCCGGGTCCGAGGCCCTGCGCAATTACGCGAGCATCCCCCGGCCGTTCATCCTGGAGCCGCCCCTCGATCCGAAGAACGAATACGCGCCCGGCGAGCCGGTAGTTTTCAGCCTGGTGCTCTTCGGCCGGGCGGCCGGCCTCCTACCTTACTTTATCGTCACCCTCGACGAGTTCGGCCGCCGGGGCATCGGCCAGGGCCGGCGGCCGTTCGTCCTGGACCAGATCACCGTAACAAACCCGCTTACCGGGGAAACCGCTGTGATTTATCACCAGGCGGACCGGGTGGTGCGCCCTAAAGATTTGGGCGTCACCGCGCGGGACATTTGGCTGTGGGCTGCCGGGGAAATTTCTCAGAGTGACGGGGCTCACGCTACGATACGCATAAAATTCCTTACCCCTACACGGATTACTTATGAAAGCCGACCTATCCGCACCCCCGAATTTCACACCATTGTCCGCAATTTACTCCGCCGCATCTCGTCACTGTGCTACTTCCACCACGGTTTTGCTTACGAAGCTGACTTCCCGGCCATCATCCAGAACGCAACGCGAATCGAGTTGGTTGCAAACCACACCCGCTGGTTCGAGTGGGAACGCTACTCTTCCCGCCAGGCCAAAAAAGTCCCGCTGGGCGGCCTGGTCGGGGAAGCCGTCTACACCGGCCCGGTGGCCGCCTTCTGGCCGCTTTTGCGCCTGGGCGAGTTGTTGCACGTCGGCAAGGGCACCGTTTTCGGCCAGGGGAAGTTTTTGGTTGAGAGAATGGAGAGGGAATCGGCGTTTTAGCAATGGGAACTGCAGGGTTCCCGCTGCTATGCTATGGATGGTGTTGCAAGGAGGCGAGGCAAGATTCACAACCTGCCTGGTCGGGGGCGGTTTTACGAAGAAACAAAGCGCGTTGCGCGCATCCTTGAGATGGTGCAACTCATTACTACTTCGCCGCGGTGCTACCTGCGGCGGGACCTGGCAGTCCGCTTTGCGGTCAGCGAGCGGATGATCCAGAAGGACCTGGAAATAATCCGGCACGGCCTTAAGCTCTCGCTTGCGCACTCGCCGGCAGGGTATTATTTTGAAAAAACGCCCCGCCTGCCGGTGTTGCAGTTTACCTTCGCCGAGGCCCTGGCGTTGCTGCTGGCTATTCAAGCGGCGCGGCAGGTCTCCGGCATCGGTTCGGCGGAGCTGGTAGCCGCGCTTGGCCGGCTGGAAGCGTTGTTCCCCCGGGAATTCGCACCGCTGTTGCGGCAGACGGTCAAGCCGCCGGTTCTCACCGCCCAGCGGGAACACCGGCAGCAGATGTTAGTGGTGCTTAACCGGGCGCTGCTGGAAGGGCGCAAGGTGCAGATGATCTACGAAACCCATTCCCGGGGCGGCGAGGCAAACGAGCGCGTTGTCCATCCCTACCACCTTATGCCCTACGTGCGAAGCTGGCAGTTGATCGCTTACTGCGAATGGCGCGAGGCCGTGCTGATGTTTAAAATAGACCGCATCCGCCAAGCCACGCTACTGGACGAACGCTATCGCGTTCCGGAGGACTTCGATTTGGCTTCTTACCTGGGGCCGGCGTGGGGAATAATGCGCGGAGAAGCGAGTGAGGCAGTGGACGTGGTGCTGCGCTTCGCGCCGGAGGCGGGGCGCCGGGTGGCGGAAGAACTCTGGCATTCCAGCCAGCAGGTGGAAAAGCAGCCCGGCGGCAGCATCCTGTTCCGGGTGCACGTGGCCGTCACTCCAGAGTTCATGAACTGGCTGCTGTACTACGGCAGCCGGGTGGAAGTGCTGGAGCCGCCGAGCCTGCGGCAGCAATTAGCGGAGGAGCACCGGCGGGCTGCGGAAGTAAATTCGCCGGAAACAGGTGAGTAAGTCCAAAGGCGGTCTCTTAAACTGGTAAGAGCCCCGTTGTATAAATGATAAACGGGGCCCCGAAACAACCGT
>JASEJH010000082.1:3923-6715 GCA_030016455.1 Thermoanaerobacteraceae bacterium | reverse complement strand
ATCGCTACGCTTATTTATTTTTATGAGCAACTTGGCTTCCGGTAATTCCTGTGGTTTAGGAATCCGGCAGCCGACAACCGGTACAGGAGGGATTAAATGCTTGCCACACTTGCGGCAACATTTTCTCTGGCCAACAACTTTGTTCTGCTCCTGGGTTACGTTACCAACAACTCTTTCCCGCACCCGCTCTCCGAACAGGAAGAAAACAAATACATCCGCCTGATGCTCCGCGGGGATGAAGCCGCCCGGAACATCTTAATCGAACACAACCTGCGCCTTGTCGCCCACATCGTTAAAAAGTACGAACCCACCGGATACGACACGGAAGACCTGATTTCTATAGGGACTGTAGGCCTGGTCAAAGCCATCAAAACCTACAACCCGAAAAAAGGCACGCGTTTGGCCACCTACGCTGCACGCTGCATCGAAAACGAAATCCTGATGTTTTTTCGGACCTGCAAAAAGACGCGCACCGAGATCTCGCTGCACGAACCGCTCGGCGTAGACAAAGAGGGAAACGAGGTCACGTTGATCGACATCCTCGGGACCGAGCCGGACGTGGTCTACGAGGAGGTCTCCCGTGGAATCGAAAGGAACATCCTCCGGAAAAAACTCCGCTGTCTGACGCGCCGCGAGCGGAAAATCATCGCCGCCCGTTATGGTCTGATCGACGGCCAGCGGCAGACCCAGCACGAAATCGCCGCGGCTTTAGGCATCTCCCGTAGCTACGTCTCCCGGATCGAAAAGCGCGCGCTGGAAAAGTTGGAGGCCAGCTGCGAAAACGGCCGGCTTTCGCCACCGGCCGAGTCCTCCACCAGGTAAACGGGGCGCGGGTTTCCCCGCGCCTCCAAACTTTTTCAGGTTTCCTCCTGGTATTTCCACGGCATCCCTCTTCGCAGCACCCACTTTAACCGTTCCACTCCGGAAAAAAACCGCACGCCGCCACCGAACTCTTCCGGCTTGCTTTGGAAGCCGTTACCTCCCCAAAGAAAATCCCAAGTAAAAAGCCGGGGTCGGGCTACCCGCGCCAGCCCGGGGGTTAAAAAATTGTGGGTGGAACGTACCGGTGCCCCCCTTCTACAACCTCGACCCCTGCTTTTTCTTTCAGCGCCTTAAGGATGTCGTCCTTCCTGGGGCAAAAGCCCATCACGCACGTCCCTACGTGGATGGCGTCTACACTCTCGTTTAAGGGTACAAGCGCCCCTTTGAGCAAGCCCAGACTGAGCACCGCCCGGTTTCTGTTTCCCTCGCACTCACCGCAGTCCACAATCCCGACTATGGCTACTTCCTCGCCCTTGTACCGCTCGAACTCTCCCTCTCTCCGGTTGAAGGCCACCAGACACTTCGCGTCGCCGGGACATAGATTCCGCTTCCTGATCAGATAACAGGCCAAAAGGGTTATTTTCTTCATTTCCTCTATCCCTTCCTTCTATTTTTTGTAAAATTCTAACCTGTTAGACCATCTAATGTCAAGGGTGTCTATACGCCCGACGGCCCCGGGAGGTTACGTTTGGCGGCCAAGCACGCCATCGAAAAGTCCGGGCCACCCTCAAAAAACCGCCAAACAAGACCACGGCTCAGCTTAATCCCTTTTAAAGCGAACACCCACGGACGCCCGGAGTGCGCCTAAAAACCCGGCGCCCTGCACCTTCCTCAGGGAATTTTACACCGGGGAATATTGGTGCTAAGCTAAAGTAAAAGGAATTTCTGGAAAGGAGTGGCCGCCGTGGCAGACAGAACCCCCGAAATACCGGAGATTCCCCTGGAGTTCGCCCACGACCTCCACAACCTGGAATACCTGGAAACCGCCGACCTCGTTCTTTTCATGGCCGGCAACCAGTTCATGGTGATGGACGAGCTTCTTGCGGCGTTCCGGCAGGCGTACCCCGAAGTCAGGCGCATCTTCTACGAAACCCTGCCCCCCGGCCTGGAGCTGAAGCAGATCCTTGCCGGCGGCGCCAGACTCGGGAACCGGAAAATCAGGGTGACTCCCGACGTTTACACGGCCGTTTCCGAAGCGGCGATGGAGGAACTGCGCCGTCGTGGATATATAGAGGACTATTTCGTTTACCTCCACAACCGGCTCGTCCTGATGGTACCCGAAGGGAATCCCGCAGGAATCCGAACGGTGGAAGACCTCGGCCGGGAGGAGGTCAGGATCTCCCAGCCCGGCCCCCTTGAAGACATCACCCGCTACATCGTGGCGATGTACCGGGAAGCCGGCGGTGAGGTCCTGGTGAAAAAGATTATGGAGGAAAAGAAGGCCGCCGGGACGACGCTGCCGACCGTGGTTCACCACCGGGAAACGCCCCGGCGGATCAAGGAGGGCACCGCCGACGCCGGCCCGGTGTGGGCGACCGAGGTGGAAAACGCCCGCAGGGAAGGGCTCAAGGTGGAGGCAGTCGAACCGGGGAAAAAACTCGACCAGCGGGAGAAGGTGAACTACTTTATCGCCGCGCTCAAAAACGCCCCGCACCCGGAAAACGCCGCCCGGTTCCTGGACTTCATCCGGTCGCGGCAGGCGCAGGAAATATATGCCGGATACGGCTTCGTCCCGCATTTCTGCTGAAACAGCCTATGACTGCTTAGGAACATACACCCGCTTCTCATCCAGGATGTGCCTTGCCTCCCAGCCGCAAGCGGCAAGGTGCTGGGCGATGAAACGCCGGTGGCACTTCCAGGGGAAGCGCTCGCTGCAGAGGATGGCGGTTGGCTCTTTGAGGGCCAGCGCCGCAAGCTCGCTTATGCCTTCCTGGAAGGTCTTTGTCCGGGTAAAACCCTCGTACCCGCCC